>JANORY010000311.1:0-3608 GCA_031415535.1 Burkholderiales bacterium
CCCGTTCTGGCTCAAGGCCTCGAGCACGATCGCACGCAGCGGTGAACCCAGAACATGATCTTCCGGCAACTGGCGGTTGTTCTTGACTTGAACGGCCTGGCTTCCGGCAGTTTGTTTGCCGTCACCCCACGGCGCATCAGCCAGCAGCGCGCGACAACGCCCAAGTTGCTCGGCATTGAGTACCTGGGCGATCGTGTGAATCTGACTCAAAATCGGTAGGCAGCCGTCATCAGGAATTTGCGGCGTGTACCGGGAACACCAAATCCACCGTTTTCATAAAGTGCATCGTAATCAACCTTGTCGAACAAGTTCTGGATGTTAAAGCGAAACGACCATAGCTTCAGATCGTACGATGCCATCGCGTCATAACGCACATAGGCCGGCGCGGTGTTCGGCTTGAACTCGCCACTGGGTGTGAACAAGGCACTGGCATCGGCCGCTTGCGGCGAATACACAAAGCGTCGGCCTTTCGACTCAAGCCCTCCACCCACTTTCTAGCCACCGCCCAGGTTGTACCTGCTCCACATATTAAACGTGAAGTTCGGGGTGTTGCGCTCCCAATCCTTGTCGGCGCGATACAGCGCCGCGCGCAGCGCCAGATCACCTTCGCGGAGCAGCCATTTCGCGCCAAGCTCCATGACCTTGCTGCGTTCAGCCGGGTAAGAGCCTTCGTGGCGCATCCCCAGCGCCAGAAATCGGTGATTAAAGTCTGACTGCAGAGTGTCGGTTTTATAAGTGCTGTTGCGAGTGACGTTGCCACCAGTTCCGCCGGTCGGTGTCGGTGCCAGGGTTGCGCTCGGCGTCTTGACCCAATAGGCGCGCCAATAGTCGGCATGGCGAAGCTGGGTGCGCAACTCGGTGCCGGGCGTGAATCGATAGTGTGTGCCGGCGAAGAAATATTGGTGTCGCTGTCATCAAATGTAGATTTGGTGCCTTACCGGGTATTAGCGGAGAAATTGGTGTTGATGCGTCGCGTCGCGTTATCGAACGATACGCCGTAATCGGGGACATCACGAGTGCGAATCGCCTGATGGCCAAGGATCAACTCATTGGCCGTGCCAAGCCCGAAACCCAGGCTGGCGGCCAGTCCCTGGCGATGCAGCTCAGTCTCCTGGCCATTTATCGGAATGCGATCGCTCTTCGATCGTTTCAATTTTGAACTAATCGATCATTGCGGAACGCTCGCGTGAGTTTCGTGCTTGACGCCTCAGTAGTGCTGGCTTGGCTTTTGCCGGATGAGCGGAGTGTAGCGGCCGAACAAATTATTCAACGACTTTCCAGCGTTCAAGGCTTCGCGCCCTCGCTCTTGCCCTTTGAGGTCACCAATGCCCTGGTGATGGCGACACGACGTCAGCGACTGACCGAACCCGATCGTGGCCAATTGCAGGCGTTAATCAACTCGCTGCCTTTGCGAATCGACTCGGTCAATGAAGCAGCCTTGGCGCTCAGCGTAGCGCTCTACTCCTGAACCACCACCAATCGAGTTTGGGCATCGGTCTCGATGTCCTTGACTCTACCCTGGCCGTCCCAGATAACGGTGAAGGGCGCAAAGCTGCTCAGCCAAAAACGCCAGACCGGCGCGTCCAGGCTGGGATTCTCGCTGGTAGTCGGATAACCGACCGCCATCAACACTTGCTCTTTAGTCATGCCCTTGCTGACCCGCATCGCCTTGATGGCTTCTTGGGTCTTGGCCGGGAAACTTGAGATTTTGCTCTTTGGATCAGACTTCACGATAAAACGTTCGGCGAAGGCAGCGAGATCGATCTCACGGCTATAGTCATTGCCCAGCCAAAGCTTTTGCCCGCTTGCATCGAGCGCAACCCGTTGTCGTCCATAGCCGGTAATCTTCGCTGGCGTGCCCACCGCAATGACGCGCTTGCCCTGCTCCTGGTAATTGGCGTCCGAGATCCAGCCACTCGCATCCGAACGAACATTGCAGCACAGAAAACCGTCGTAGGTCGGTTGGGCTTGCGCCGTCGACATCGATACAGACATCCAAACAGTGACCGCCAAAAGCGGGCTGGCGATTACTCGGCCTTTGATACGATTCTTCATGCGATTCTCCAGAAGGAAGGGTTCGAATCAATGAAACACACTGCTTGAAATCCACAAGCGTCATGGTACGCCCTGCGTTACCTGGTTAGTCGGCCAGGCCCAACACACGGTTGTGGCTTGGCTGAACAATCGTGGGACAAGCTGCTAACGTTGTGTTTCACGCTGATTGACGTGAAACACCCGACTAGCGCTTTAGCAGCGACGCGAGCACCGGACCAGCTTCGGCGTCGTCGAGACATGGCGTAACCGTCAGCGCGAAGAGGTCCGCCCACTGCGCCTGCCAAAGATACAGCGCTTTGGCATCGGTGGATTCGGCGATCGCGAACCCCTGACCACTCATCCCATGCCATCGGCCCAGCATCTCGACGCCTTTGGGCGGAGCACCGCCCGTCTCCAGGAACCGGTTGACCGCTGTGTGGAACGTTGCTTGAGGTATCGACCAGTTAACAATGTACTTCATCTGTAACTCCCGTCTGAAACTACGTGCACTGATGCCGCGTTATGCGATTCAGCCGTACGGCATCGAATCCATCGGCCCGATGGGGAAATGCAACTTCGTCAAGCGTCGCACTCAATCACGGCGTCACTGTTCGAAGCGTTCATGGTAGGGCACCGCAGATTTGCGCACATCCCCATTTTTGATGATCGTTGGCAATTTTTGGCCCGACCAGCATCACGCCCTCACCGACATGCAGGCCGGCGGTTCAATGCAATCCAAGCGGGATGCAATTACTACAAACCACTCCGAAGCTCGAGCACCTTGATGATCGCCGCATAGTCCTCTGTTGAGAAGCCCAGCGCCTTTGCATCCTCAAGTGCCTGGCGCGTCAAAGCGGTTTGCGGCAGCGGAACCCTGTGATCGGCACCGGCCGCCAGCACCAAATCGACATCCTTGATCATTTGCTCAACCGTAAACGTCGGCGTGAAATCGCGCTGACTTAACTGCTGCCCCTTTGCTTTGACGATGGGCGATGCGATCGCGCTGGCGACGAGGACCTGCCACATGGCTTGCCATTCGAGGCCGCCCGCACGCCCCAGGGTCAGAGCCTCGGCCAGCATCGCTGCGGTTTGGGCGATCATCAGATTGATTACCAACTTCATGAGTCGCGCCTGCTCGGCCTCGCCCAAATAAAACCTATGACAGCTGAAGCTGGCAAATACTGGCTCGATGCGATCGTAGGCGTCACGCGAACCCGACACCATCACAGTAACTGCCTTGACGGCCAGCATGTGGTTATTGCCTGAAATCGTCGCGCGAATCGGCACCACCCCGGCGCGCTCGCAGATCTGCGCGGCCTGCGCCGATGCGGCCAGCGAAACGGTGCTGGTATCGGCGTAAATCAACGCGGCAGGATTCGACGAACAAGCTGCGGCAATCTCGCCGGCAACTTGCGTCAACGCGGCATCGGCCGGCAAGCAAGAAATTGCCAACCAGGCTCCTTCGACCGCTTGTGCGATAGTGGCTGCGGCCTGCAGTCCGTATTCGCGGGCCGCCCGACATTGACGCGGATCGGGGTCGTAAACCACCACTGGGTATCCCGCGTCGGCCAAGT
>JANORY010000312.1:0-1361 GCA_031415535.1 Burkholderiales bacterium
TTGAAGTCCTGATTTACAAAACTCAACGCGGCATAGGTGCCCAAATAACTCTGCCAGCGATGGACCCAATAGCCGCCCAGAACAGTGTCAATGGTGCCGCTTGCACCTAGCGTGCCGGTAGTATCTCTGGGCACTCGCTGCAGCACCACATCAACCGACGAATAGGTCAACGGCGTCCAGCGCAGCGCCACTTCGGCCGCCGGCGCGGTGTAGTCCTTAAACGAGCCGTCCTTGAAGTTTTTATTGACGATACCGAACTTGGCGGTACCAGAAATCGCAGCCCCTGCGTCCAGCGACGCGCCGATCAACGCCCGTCGTTCTGAATTATCTAAATTGCTGGATTTGTAATTAAACTCCGTGTCGCGCAGCTCAGCCAACAAACGCATACGCGGCGTGACGCGATACAAAAAGCGCCCGCCCAGGTTGAAGCTGGAAACGTCGAGCACCTGGGTAATGAGCGGGTTGGTCTGGTAGGTCTTGTCCGTGAAGCCGAAATCGACTTCAAACCGACCCTGGGCCGCTTGTGCACCGTAACCGCCCGTGCCGTTAAAACCAAACGCGTTGAAGCGGTCCGGCACCAGCCCGTTAGTTCGAGCGAACTGGCCGCGCGGTTCGTTACGCTGCAGGTAATAGGCCTCACCGTTTAAATCGGCGCGCGCGCTGTACTGATTGCGGGTACGGGCGACCAGTTCGTGGTCGTTGGTGTTGTCGTCGGAAGTTTTGCTGTAGCGGGTTAGCAGGCCTTGATAGGTAAAGGCATGGGTATGGCCGCCTGACTTCGCTTCGGCCGTGACCCTGGGCGCCAATTGCAATACCGGCGAGTTGACCGCACCGGTGTTAGCGGAATTGACATTGTTGACCTGACCCAAAGACAATCGGACGGTCGGGTAGATAAAGAACGGTTCTGCGTTGATAAATCCACGACGCTCGGGCTGCGTCAGACCATAACCCAAGGTTGAATTCGGCACAGGAGCGGCCGGGTTTTGCGGGATCAAGGTCGCGCCCACCGGCGACGTGAAGGTAGTGCCGGACGAGCCTCCTTGCTGAACAGACTGGGCCAGCGCCGGCCCCACCGCCACCAGACTAACCACCATGCTTATACCGCTGGCACAACTGTAAATAAGTCTATTTCTTGAGATCATGGTTCTTCCGTGAAAGTCGACGCAAGCATAACGAGCGAATCGTTCGCGGACCGCATCAAGTTTATCGAATCTTCGTCGAGATATTTTACGGATTGCTCAGGACAGTTTGCCGGACCGACACGGCCACTCCGGGAAATGCCACGCACCCCTGTTGAGCGCCGAAGAACTCTGGGCTCAGCCAAGCATTTTAATAGGATTGAGGCAGTTCTAGGAACGTTT
>JANORY010000313.1:0-2168 GCA_031415535.1 Burkholderiales bacterium
CATGTCAATGTGCGGATAGGTCTGATAACCTGCGATCGCCGTCGAGTGGGTCACGATATCCGGATACAGATTGGTGTGCATATCCAGCGCAACGCCGATGGCCAAGTCGGGCGCGATGAGTCGCACCCGGCGCAGCAGTTCGCCCTCGCCGTCGTCGTAGGTCTGGGTGACCATGGCACCGTGCAGATCGAGCAGCAGTGCGTCACAACCGCGCCTGACCGAATCGCATATCCGTCCGGCCATATACTCAAACGCGGCATCATCAACCCGCGAACTGGGCGCTGCGTTACCTGCCACCGCAAAATCGATCTCGGCACCGGACTGCTGCGCCAGTTCAATAAAAGCGGCAGCCGCAGAACCGGTTCCCGCTAATGCTTCAATGGCGAAAGTACCTGCCAACGGTTGCGCGCGCCCGCCAGAAAATCGTGCGAGTGGCGTCGGTACCGGCGAAAAGGTATTGGTCTCATGCTTCATCTGGCCAATCACAATTTTCATCGCGTCATTCCTTCAATGCACCCGGCAGGCAATCAGCCCCAGACTTCTTGGGCGGTCTCGATCACTAGACGCAACTTGTCGCGTTGTGCCTCGACGGCAATGTTATTGCCATGCACCGTACTTGAAAAACCGCACTGCGGCGACAAGGCTAATTGATCCAGCGGTGCGTATTTCGCGGCGTCGTCAATGCGCCGCTTCAACGCGTCCTTTTTCTCCATAGTGCCGAACTTGGTCGTCACCAGACCGAGCACCGCGATCTTGCCTTTGGCGAGATAACGAAGCGGCCTGAAGTCACCACTGCGGTCATCGTCATACTCGAGAAAATAGGCGTCGATATTCATTTCACTGAGCAAGGCTTCCGCGACCGGCTCGTAATTGCCCGAGGCCGCGTGTGTGCTCTTGAAATTGCCACGGCACAGGTGCATGGCCAGTGTCATGCCGGCTGGCTTTTGTGCCACCACCTTGTTGATAAAGGCAGCGTAGCGGTGCGGCAACTCGTTCGGATCATCGCCGCGCGCGCGCGCCGCTTCGCGCATCCGGTCGTCACACAAATAAGCCAGATTGGTATCGTCCATTTGAACGTAGGTACAGCCGGCGGCGGCCAGTGAGCGCAACTCCTCGCCGTAGGCAAGTGCGACATCATCATAAAACGCCGGATCGAGTTCCGGATAATGCTGCTTGCTGATGCCGGCGCGACCGCCACGAAAGTGCAGCATGGTGGGCGAAGGAATGGTGACCTTTGGCGTACAGCCCGTCGCGACCTGGCTCTTCAGAAATTGAAAATCTGCCAGTTGAATATCCTTGGTATGCCGTACCTTGTCGATCACCCGGATCGCCGGTGGCGCGAGCTCTTCGCTACCGTCGGCCTTGCGAATCGTCACCGGAATGTCGGCCTTGACACCACCCAGTTGCTCGAGAAAATCGAGATGAAAATAAGTCCGTCGGAACTCGCCGTCAGTGATACTTTTCAGGCCGACTTCCTGCTGGAAATGGACGATCTCGGTGATCGCCCGATCCTCGATCTCGCGCAATTGGGCGGCGCTCAGCTCACCACGGGCCCGAGCTTCGCGCGCGGTCAGTAAATATTCTGGACGAAGAAAACTGCCGACGTGATCAAAGCGGGCCGGCAGCAGAGCGCGCGCAACGGTGCTGGAGGTTTTTGAGGGGGACATGGAAACTCCTGGATGATGAAGGCAACAACAAGAATTTTTGCACTGAATGACTATTGCTTGTTGATTTCAATTCCGATAACAACCACCTCGGTGCCATCTTGCCCGATGGTGAATTTTATCTGGTCACCGACCTTCAGTGCGGTCAGCAATTCGGGTTTGATCACGCGCAAGGATTTGTGACCCATGACCGCCGCGATCGTTAACTTGTTTTCAGCAGTATCAATTTTCACGACCCTGCCATTGTGTGACTCTGCCGCAAAAGCGCCCGGCGAGCACGATAACCAGAAGGCAGTTAAAAGCCCACTCGCTGCTAGCCGGTTCAACGCAAATTTCATGATTCCGAATCCTTTGTCGACCAAAACTAAAGAGCTCTATTTACAGGCGGCCAAGGCCTCGGTTGCCACCACAATGGTTCGCGAAATATCTGCCGTGCTGTGGGCACTGGAAAAGAAAAACGCTTCGACCGGCGACGGCGGAAAGTAAATACCAGCCTCGAGCATT
>JANORY010000314.1:0-8000 GCA_031415535.1 Burkholderiales bacterium
GCAGCTCGGCTTGATTGAGCAATGGGGCAGCGGCATTCAGCGGATGAGTACGGCCTGTCGGGAGTCGGGCTTGCCAGAGCCAGCGCTCGAGGAGATCGGCACACGGTTCAGGGTTACGCTGTACACGAAGAAAGAGCACAAGCCGTCATTGGATAGCATCGATCAGGCGCTACTCGACGCTCTAGCGAACAGCAGCGGCCGCAGCACCCATGATCTTGCTGCAGTGATAAGCAGAACTCCGCGCTCGACGCGAACTCGCCTCGCAGGATTAGTCGGCCGCGGCCTCGTGCTGGAAATCGGCTCCGGCCAGAAAGACCCGAGGCGGCGTTATGTCAGGGCCTCGAAAGACTGATTGATTCGCATAGTTGTGCAGACAGGCGCGCGAACATGATGAGAACTAAACGCACTTTCGGCATTCAACTGTCCACGTTATCGGCTTGGAATCTAGGAAACTCAGGCTTGGATTGAAGAGAGACGTCCTCGGTAGCCGGTTGGGCAATCAAGAGCTGGCGCAGCGTGTATCCAAGACTGGCAGCCTGGGCCGAGACCATCCCGTGTCGCCACCTTGTTCCCCAACACGTCCAGTTAAGTGATAATTCCATTTTCCCGGTGGTCGTGCGGCTCCCGGACTCGGCCTTAAGAATGCGATTGACCAGGAGACTCAAGTGACAACAATCGTAATTGAACATGTGCCCATTGCCGAACTCCCTGCCGCTTGGCAAGCAAAACTGAAAGGCTCGGCGAATACACAGGTGACTGTGCGTATCGAGCATGAAGAAACGAACGCCCCTCAGCAATTTACCAGATGGTTTGCTCAACGAAGGATAGTCAATGCTCATTGATTCCGACCTGCTGATCTGGGTATCGCGCAATCACGCAGGAGCCATAGCTCGGCTACAAACTATTGAGCATTGGCAAGTATCAGCAGTCGCCTATATCGAATTAATTCAGGGTTGCAGAAATCGCCAAGAGCTCGAAAGCATCGATTCGTGCAATGCAAAGATCGATCAATACGAGTCCCACTTATAAATCGGGGATTGTTGTTCCGATAACCGAAGCCCTTCTCACCCGTTTGGAACGTAATTGTCGGAGTTTTTAACGTTTGCACGCAGTGTGTGACTTGTCGAATCCATCCTGGGGTCGCTGCCTTATACTCGTTGTTGAAACGTCGCGAACCGATCGCGGCCGCCCTTCAATAAACGAAATCCTACCCAGCGAACTATGCGATTCATGACGATCTGGGCCACCCACGGTCCGCATCAGCTTGCGACGAATTCGGTATTGGCGCGCTTGCCGTGAGTTCCGTCGCGGTGGTGCATCTACCGTCTGCTGTCGGCCATTTTCTGGGCTACGCGCAGTGTTTCGTCGAAGCAGCGCTGCAACGCTATTCGTCAGTATATTTTCTCGTACCTGAACGCGAACGGCCGGATGCGTTTTCCACTTTGTGCGATCGAGGTGCGCAACGGTTGACCTACCGTTCTGGTCTTCCGGAATTTCCCTGGGCTGGGCAGGAATATTTCAAGTTCGGGAGTTGGCTAGGCGTCAGACGTGCGTGCAAAGATTTGGCAGGAAGGCTGAAGCAGCCTATTGATCTAATCCTGACCTTTATCGACATGTTTCCAGTCGCATTTGCAGTTTGGGGTACGCCTTCGGGCGTGGCGCCAGTGTTCGCGCTGACAATGCGCGCTGACCTGGGCCAACACGGTAGCCGTGGATTACACGCCGGGTTGAAACACTGGCTCTGGCACCGCCTGATTCGGAATTTCCCCGGTGTGTTGGCCAGCAACGACCCTTGTCTCGTCAAGCGGCTCGGCAGCAAGACGCGGGTGCAGCTTCTCGAGGACTTCTCGTTCTGTCACGACATAGCGCCCGTCGGCTCGCCGGAGCCGGAGTTGTGTTGCCTCGCAATCGGCTACCTCGACGCTCGCAAAAACCTGTCGCCACTGATGCAAGCCGCGCTAATCTGCCGACGCAACGGGCTACCGGTACGACTGATTTTGGCGGGCGAGTTGATTGAGAACGAACTCGACGAAGCAGGCAGCAAAGCCTTGACCAGTTTGCGTGCGCACAATGCCGTGTCTGAGTGGCCAGGCCGCATTCCCGAAACTGAATATCGCCAAGCATTGACGTCTGCTCACGTAGTCTGGGCGCTCTATCGCGAGCACGAATTTGCCAGTGGCGTAGTCATCGACGCAATCGCCGCAGGTCGGGCGCTGCTGGCGCAAACGACCGGAGTCATCGGACACTATTCGCGTCGCTATCGATTGGCGGTGACCCATTCGCCCGACGCAAGCGCCGACACGATTGCCAAAGGGCTTGCGCAAATTCGCGAACTCATCATGCGCTCAAATGCTTCCGGCGATTTCCCGATGAAAACTACAGGTACTTCCCCTCTGAATGACCGTTCGCAATACGTCGACCGTATTTCACGTGCCTTGGCAAGCCTCCAATTGAATCCGACTCAATGACATCGCGCAATATTCCGGCCGCCCCCCCCCGAGGGCGGGGCAAATGCTTTGCGTGCCACCCCCGAGTTGACGGTGCTCGCCTTGCTGCGAATGTTTCTTGGCCTTGGCTACACAATGTTGTCGATCCGTCTGCTCGGCAGCGAAAATTACGGTCAATTCGCGCTGGTCCAGTCGATCGCGATCATGTTTCTGTTTACCTATACCGGAATGCACCTGGTCGTCATCAGCCGCCTGGTCGAAGCACGCCGACTCGCTCCTGAACGACAGCGTGAAGTCATTCGCGATCTCGTCTCCACCGGGCTCCTGCTGACCGTACCCGCGATGTTACTGGCCGTACTGGCCGGATGGCTCTTCGTGAACTTTGTGCCAGCAGGAAACAAGTTGCAGCACATCGTTATTGCTTGCGGATGCATGCTGTTTGCGCAACTGGTAACCGGTCTGTTGGTCGCAGTGCAGGAAGGGCTGGGCCGCGTTCGACTAGCAGCGGCACTGCCTGCGACCGCGATGTTCCTCGTCTTTGGGGTGCTGCTACTTTCATTCGTAATGCAGTGGCCGTTGTCGCTGGATCATTTCCTGTTTCTAATCGCCGCCATGTCCCTGTTGGAGGCCATTCTGGCATTAGTAATCACCTCATTCAAACTCGGCCGACACTTGCGTTGGCGCGTCAATATGCGATTGTTGTACGACCTTGCGCGCGAAGGTCTCAAGCTACAGGCCACACGCCTGATCGTGCTGACCATTGACCCAGTCAATAAATTTGTTCTCACCTGGCTACTGGGCCCCGCGTCGGTTGCGGTTTACGACGTTGCATACAAGCTCGCCGGCGGACTGCAATCTGTCTTCGCCGCCTACGGACGGCTTTTTCTGCAACTTTCGCGCGGCGCCGAGCATGAGCGGGCGCGGTCAATACGAAAAGCCGCAGACTACTCGTGGGCACTATTTCCGTTAACGGCAGGCATGATCGCCATCGTCTTCGTGGTTCCCGCTTCGCATTGGTTGCGATTGGACCCAGTCGCGTTACAGACCTGCTTTGTGCTGTGCGTGTTTGCACACTGGTGGATGGTTGTGGCCACGCCAATGTTCATGAGTCTGATGACGTTCGGCCATTATCGATTCATCTTCAACGCGCAGGTTTTATTGGCGGTGTTCAACCTCGCTGGAGCGCTGATCGCAGTGCCTTTAATAGGCGTAGCCGGTATATTCGTCGGTTACCTGATTGCAACCATTATTAATGTCGTCATGATCGAGCGTCGCTACGCGAACCTCTCGCCGCATTATGTCCCGTCTCTGAAAATCGCACGCGATATGTCTGGTCGACTAACGATCGCGCTTTTGCTGATGTTCGTGCCGCCGCTAATCCTGCCAAACCTCGCCAATTCTGCGCACTACTGGTTCGCAGTCGCCAGCTTGGGCTTGTTCACAATATCGATGATTCTGCGTGAACCGGTTTGGCGCGTGCTGCGTCAGAACCTGCACCGGCTGCCGGTGCCGGCGCGAATTCGAGGGTCTGAAAATCGTAGATAAATCTGGATGCCCGGCCTACCATAATCCAGAGGAACTGAGAGGCTGAAAATGAAGCGCTGGAACGCTCTTCTGTTCGTACTGTTGATGGCCGCGTGCGGCGGCGGCGGATCAAGCTCAACCGCGGTCGATAACGGCGCGACGCAAATCTCTGCGGGCGAGGTAACCAGTCCGTCAGCCGCAACCAATCCGACCAGCAATTCTGCGAGCACCGCTATTGCATCGGGCGGATCGGGAGCATCGAGCACATCCGGTGCCGCGAGCGCCCCAACCGGATCCGGCACTGCGATTCCTCCAAGCGTTACTTCCGGAGGCTCGGTTTCCGCGCCGGTCAGCGCTGCCGTCAAACCCGAGTACTTCCATATTCTTTCCAGTGGGCAAAGTCTGGCCACCGGCGAAGCGGCGCGGCCAAGCATTTCGACGGTGCAGCCCTATCGCAATCTTATGTTGTCTCCCGACATTCGGGGAGCGTCGGGTCCGCTGCAACCTCTGGTCGAAGGCGATGCGAGCATCTATTCGCCCGAATCGCCGTCGTCTGGCCTGGCCAATTCATTGCGTGCCTGGGACAACAAGGAACGAGCGGTGATCGTCGGATTGCATGGCCAAGGCGGCGCCCCGTTGGCCACCCAAATTCCTCCACCTGTGGCCACTTCAAATTCCCCCACCTGATGGGGCTGTAAACGCGGGTTGAATCCGCGTTCTTGCAGCCTCGGCCAGATCCCGGCAGGACGTACTCTTCGCCCCTCGAAAGAGGGGAACTGGATTGAACGTCTTGAAACCACATTTACAAACGACTGTATTCACCCTGCTTGAGGCCGGCACCAGCCAGCGCAAGATTGAGCGGGTCACCGGCATCGATCGCAAGACTATTCGTGCCTATCAGCAAGATTGGCTCGCCGGACGCAGAAACTCCCCCGGGGTGGCCGCCGGTAGCGGGATTCAAATTCCTCCACCCTGGCCACCGGCTCTGGGCCGGTCTACGAACTCGGCGTGCGAGGTGCACCGAGAGTTCATTGCCGCGCAACTGCGGTTAAGCCGCAACTACACGGCGATTTACCAGGATCTGGTCGAGCACTTTGGATTTACCGGCGCCTATAACAGCGTGAAGCGGTTCGCCGGCACGCTGCGCCAGCGCGACCCCGAGCAGTTTGATCGGCTGGAGTTTGCACCAGGCGAGGAGTGTCAGGTTGATTACGGCGAGGGCGCGCCGAGCCGCGTGCCGGGCACGGACCGGTACCGTCGCCCGCGTCTCTTTGTGATGACGTTGCGATACTCGCGGCGCTGTTTCCGGCGCGTCGTGTGGAAATCCAGCCAGCAGACGTGGGCGCAATTGCACGAACAAGGGTGGCGTTATTTCGGCGGCACCACTCAATACGTGGTGTTGGACAATCTGAAGGAAGGCGTCGTTTCGCCCGATCTGTACGAGCCGGAATTGAACCGTCTGTATGCCCTGGTGCTCAGCCATTACGGCGTGGTCGCCGATCCGGCGCGGGTGAGAGACCCGAACCGCAAGGGGACGGTCGAGAACGCCATCGGTCATACCCAGGGCACGGCCCTCAAAGGCAAGCGCTTCGAGACGATCGAGGAACAGAACGCGTTTCTCGAACACTGGGAGACTCGGTGGGCGGCCCCGCGCATCCACGGCAGCACCCGCCGCCAGGTCGAAGCGATGTATCAGGAAGAGCGTGCTCACCTGAAGCCGTTACCGGTCACCGGCGTTCAGTACTTCACCGAGGAAACACGCACCGTGTGCGACGACACCTGCATCCGGATCGCGCACAGCAGCTATGCGGCACGGCCGGCGCGGATCGGTTCGCACGTTCTGGTGCGCCTGTTTGATCATCACATTGAAATTCGTGACATCAACACCCACGCTCTGATCCGAACGCACACCCGTGTCGAGCGACCCGGCACGGTGGTGCTGCCCGATGCGGAGCGCCTCTTTAATCCGTCACGCGAGACCCGCACGATTCTCAAGCAAGCGCAGGCCATCGGCCCCGGCACCCATCAACTGTGCGAAACCCTGTTTAGCAGGCAAGGACGGGTCGGCCAACGCAAGCTATGGGGCATCGTGGGGCTGGCCAGGCGTTATCCGCGCAGGATCGTCGAGCAGGCCTGTCAGATGGCGCTGCACGACGGCGTGGAGAGCTACAAGATCATCAAAGCACTGACCGAGCGGCTGATGGCAGAAGCCCTTGAACATTTGGATGCCCCGCTACAGGGCGAACTGATACTGACGCAACATCATCCCTTGATCCGGGGCGGCGAGGACTACGCCGACCTGTTCACCCTGGGCGCTCAGCAAAGCGCCTGCCTGCCCCTACTGACCCTACCACCACTGGCCCTGCCAGTACTACCCACGAGGAGTTCGAATAAATGAGTATGACCATGGCTGAGATTGACCGCACGCTGCGCGAATTGCGTTTGTCGGGCATTGGTGCGACGCTGGAAACCCGCATCGTTCAGGCCCAAGCTTGCCAGCAACCCTTTATCGAGACGTTCTCGTTGGTGCTGCAGGATGAGTTGGACCGACGCCGATCTCGGCTACTGGATCGGCGCTACAAACAATCCGGCCTGGACGAGCGAGTGACGATCAATGACTTTGACTGGCGCTTCAATCCGAAGTTACCCCGCCAGGCGTGCTTCGAGCTCTTGACCTTAAAGTTCGTCGCCGAGGGCAGCAACGCCTTGATTATCGGCAAGCCCGGCACCGGCAAGAGTTACGTCGCCAAATCGATCGCCTATCAGGCCACGTTGCAGGGACACGATGTTCGCTACCTGGAGGCCGATACCGCCTTGGCACACTACAGCCTAGCCACGCCGGTGGAGCAGCGTAGAACGGTACGCACGCTGCTGGAGCCGGCTTTGCTGGTGCTCGACGATCTGTTTCTGGCCCGACGCATCACCGATGCCGCAGGCGAGTTACTGCAGAGCGTCGTACATCAACGATACAAGCTGCGTCGCAGCATCGTGGTGACCTCAAACCGGGTAGTACAGGACTGGGGTAAGTATCTCGGGGATAACACGATGAGTGGCACGATCCTGGACCGACTCATGCACCGCGCCGTGCTGCTCGAATTCGAGGGCAAAAGCTACCGACTTAAAGAGGCCGCCGCGCGCCTTGCGCGCACCGGCACTGATGACTGATAATTTACCCGTCCTGCCTGGGGGAATTTGACCGGCCACAGGTGGGGGAATTTGAAGTGGCCATCGGGGCTAAGCTAAATGGCTGATTACATTTGATTTATACGCCACCAAAATCGACTTGGCCGAACTCGACGTCAAGCTCATGCAGGAACATGCCAAGACCCAGGAGCGGATCGCGCGATCCGATGAGCGAATTTCGCAAACCAACGAGCGCATTTCGATCTCGGAAGCCGCCTGCTTGCGGAAATCAAATCGGTGAAACTCAAGATTTCGGAGATGAACGAGCAATTGAATTTGAAGATTGCGGAATCGAATGCGCATTTGAACCTGAAGTTATCGGAATCGGCCGAACGAATTGCCCAAACGCACACCCGTATCGCGCAAACAAAGACCGAAACCCTGAAGTGGACTTTGGGTTTTATGGTGGCGCAAGCCGGTATCTTTTTTGCGGCCGTCAAGTTTGCGGGTTAGATCAGCAGGTTGGAAGTCTGAATCCAATGACTGAGCTTGATCCAAAAATAGGAAAGTCAAAGCTTCTCGATGCGCCAATAGTTTGGTCGCCGCCTGTGATGCGCGACGGCAATGATAGTCACTATTTTTTCCTGGACCTCATACCAAACTGTATACCGAAAGTGTTTCAAAACACGGTTTCGGTTTCCGTCTTCGTCCGCCGCACGTGCCAAGGGGGATTTGCCAATTCGTTCAATTGTTTCAAACACTTCAGTGCGGAACGCATCCGCTGCGAGAGCGTTGCGTTCACGGTACCAGAGGTAGGCGTTCGAAATATCGGTCTCCGCCTCGGGCGCGGTGACCAGGACGAACTTGATCACAAGCTCGAGAGGCGAGCCCGGGCTTCGGTCCAAG
>JANORY010000315.1:0-3514 GCA_031415535.1 Burkholderiales bacterium
CGCTCGATCGGCTCGAGGCTTTGAACCAGGATGATCCGAACCACATCCTGACCGGAAAGCTGGATGTGCAGCGCGCCGGCATCTTCGGTGTTTCGCTGGGTGGCATCGTCGCAGCCGAAGCGTGCCGGATCGAGCCACGCCTGCGAGCCTGCCTCGTGATGGACGCGCCGATGCCGACCGACGTCGTCAAGGCCGGCTTGCGGCAGCCTTCGCTATGGATCACCCGTGACGCCGCTACCATGCGGCTCGAACGGCAGCGCGCCGGTGGGTGGCCGGAGACGGAGATTGCAGCCCATCAGAGCACGATGCGTGCAGTCTATGAGGGCCTCTCGGGACCCGGCTACATCGTGCAAGTGCGCGGGACATTCCACAGTAACTTTACGGATGTTCCGAATTGGTTTGCGATGGCCGATCAGTTCGGCATCGCAGGTCCGATCGATAAACAGCGGGCGCACGACATCATCAACGCCTACTCGCTGGCCTTGTTCGACACGCACTTGAAAGGCCTTCCGGTAGCGCTGCTGGCCGAACCGGCGAAGCAATACCCGGAAGTACTCTTCGAAACGCGTGGGCGTTGAGCCGGGTGCCAGGTGGCGCGGCCTCTCGAAGCGAGTTCATGGCGTAGTTTTCGCGGCCGCCGTGCGGTCGCCCTTCCTGCCGGATTCCTCGAGTTGCCCCGGTGTCAGCGATAACAGCCGCGCGGTGTTGACCAGCGCCATGTGGCTCAGCGCCTGGGGAAAATTTCCCTGCATGCGTCCTGTGCGCGGGTCGTATTCCTCGGACAGCAGGCCGACGTCGTTGCGCAGCGCCAGCAGTCGCTCGAACAGCGCCTCGGCATCGGCGTGTCGGCCAATCACGGCCAGGCAGTCGGCGAGCCAGAAACTGCAGGCCAGGAACACCCCCTCGCCCGGCGGCAGGCGGTCGATGCCGGTGGCCGTCGCGTAGCGCAGCACGAAGCCGTCGACCACCAGTTCGCGTTCGATCGCTTCGATCGTGGCGCGCACGCGCGGATCGTCCGGCGGCAGGAATCCCACCAGCGGGATAAGCAGCAAGCTAGCATCGAGCTCGGTGCTGCCGTAGTGCTGTACGAAGCAATTGCGTTTCGCATCGAACCCGGTTTCGCAGACTTGCCTGTGAATATCGTCTCGAATGCGGCGCCATGCACCGACCGGCCCGTCCAGACCAAAGCGTTCGACCGCCTTGACGCCGCAGTCGAACGCGACCCAGGCCATCACCTTGGAATGCGTGAACTGGCGCCACGGTCCGCGGATTTCCCAGATGCCCTCGTCCGGGTCGCGCCAGTGGGTTTCCAGAAACGCCAGCAACGCGCATTGGATCCGCCAGACGTGCGGTTGCGGAGTCTGCCCGGCGGCGCGTGCGAGGTGCAGCGTATCCATCACCTCGCCGTAGACGTCGAGCTGAAACTGTGTCGCTGCTGCGTTGCCGACTCGAACCGGTACGGCATTGCCGTAGCCTGGCAACCACGCGAGCTCGGTCTCCTCGAGCCGACGCTCGCCGGTCACGCTGTATAGGATCTGCATGTCCGCCGGGCTGCCCGCGACGGCGCGCATCAGCCAGTCTTGCCAAGCCAGCGCCTCCTCGGTGTAGCCCGCCAGCAGCAGCGCGTTCAGCGTGAAGGTCGCATCTCGCAGCCAGCAATATCGGTAGTCCCAGTTGCGCACACCGCCGGCCCGTTCTGGCAGCGAAGTAGTCGGCGCCGCCACGATGCCACCGGTAGGTTCGTAGATGAGCGCCTTTAACGTCAGCAGCGAGCGCATCACCGGTTCCCGCCAGCGTCCCTGGTAGCAGCATCGCAGCGACCAGTCCCGCCAGCGGCGCTCCGTCTCTGCCAGCGTCTGGTCGGCGTCGATGGGCTCTTGCGCCGGCACGTGCGATGGCCGGTAGTTGAGCACGAACGGAATGCGTTCGCCGACACCGACTTCGAAGTCGGCCGTCGATCTCATGTGCTCGCCGCGCGTGTGAACCGCCGTGTGAAGCTCGAGCGTGTCCGGTCCGGCAGTCGCCAACAGCGTGCCGTGCGTGTGCCTGACCCACGGCACGATGGAGCCGTAGTCGAAACGGATGACGAGCTCCATGTGCATCCGGACGCGCCCATGCAAGCCTTCGACGATGCGCAGCACGTCCCAGCGCTCGTTCGACAGCGGCATGCAGTCGATCACGCGCACCGCGCCGAACTCGTTCTCGAAGTCGGTCTCGATAATGAGGGTGCCGTCCCGGTAGCGTCGCCGCGTCCGGCTCACGGCATCGCGCGGTGCGATCATCCAGCGTCCGTGCGCTGGGCTGCCCAGCAGCGCCGCGAAACAAGCGCCAGAGTCGAAGCGCGGCAGACACAGCCAGTCGATCGAGCCGTCGCGACCCACCAGCGCGCCGGTGTGGCCATCACCGATCAGCGCGTAGTCTTCGATGGGTAGCGGCATCAGGAGCCTGTCGGATGCCGTGGTGTCAACCGCTTTGCCAAAGGTTTCATCGGCGCGCAAGAGGTCCGTCGATGGTCAACACGAAACTCAGCGCGACACGAGTTCGCGCGCCAGCGCGCGATTCAGCGGCGGCAGCGCAATCGCGCGATCGGCCAGCACTTCGACGGCCGTGCCGCCCTGGCCGAACAACAGCACGGGACCGAACAACGGATCGATGCTCGCACCGACGATCAATTCCTGCGCCATCGGGCGCTTCGCCATCGACTGCACGGTGAACCCGGCGATGCGCGCCTGTGGCGGCAATTTACGAACCCGCGCCAACATCTCGTCGGCTGCCCGGCCCAACTCGGCCGCGTCGTGCAGGTTCAAGTGCACACCACCGACGTCGGACTTGTGGCTCGTGACTTGTGCACGCACCAGGGCGCGGCAGACCATAAAAAAGCGCAGCGTCGGCAGTCCGTCGTAGTCACCACTTGCGGCCGGGTAGGCGTTGACAAACCGGAACGCGAAGGCGCGCTGACCATGCGCCAACAGGTCCATCGCCAGAAATGCAATGTCGTCGAGCACGTCGATCCAACGCAAGGCATCGTCGAACTCGATGCCGTCGAAGGCAGTGGCTTCGCCGGCCAGTTGCAACACGTTGGACAGATGCAGCTCACCATGGCATTCGCGCACTCGGCCGTCGCGCAGCCGTGCCGCCCACAATGGCATCAACGCCTGCCGTTGTAGTGTGGTGAAGCCTCGACGCGCTCACGTGCCACCGTCAATGGGTCAGTTTCAGGCGCCACCGGCTCTTCCCCTTCCTGCGCTCAGCACGTACCTCTGACTTCTCACCCTTGCGCCTGTGTTCTTGCACACGTTGCAAAGCCTCACCGATGATTACCGGCGAAATTACTCACCTTCCGAAAGACAGCCGAGGGTTCATCGAATCGGAAAACAGCATGCAATACGGCTTTCATCAAGTCAGATTGTCGCCCACTTTCACTGCCAGCCGAAGCGCCTAATGTAATAGCGCTTCATGAATGTGACGAGCAGGGAGTAGCCTATCAGATTGCCAGTCTGCCTGCCGTAATAGG
>JANORY010000316.1:0-2782 GCA_031415535.1 Burkholderiales bacterium
TCCTGCTGGGAATGAGTTCACAGGCCAAGCTGCTGGTCGTTTGTCACTGCGAACGAGGTCAGGGCGAAACGGTCCGAATTGTTTGCGCACGTAAAGCGACCAAACGCGAAAAAGCGTTCTACCCGGGTGGATAAGATGAAGCCAGAATACGATTTTTCGAAGATGAAGTCGCGACCAAATCCGTACGCCTCGAAGCTCAAGAAGCCGGTCACCATGCGCCTGTCTGAAGACGTGGTGACGTATTTCAAGGCAATGGCGCAGGAGACCGGGGTTCCGTACCAGAGCTTGATCAATCTGTATTTGCGCGATTGTCTTGCTCAGTCTCGAAAGGTGCAAATCCATTGGCCCAAGGCTGCCTGACGAATCGCGTCGATTCAGCTAGCCCGTCAACCCCCAGGATTGATCTCCGCCCCGACGCCCGTTTCGGGGACTCGATTCGGCGGACATTGAACCACGGCGAATCGGTTCAACAGTTGCCGCGCACGACTCGGCCGTATGCCATCGGGCGGACCACGTTACCAAGCCAAAACCAATTGAGACCAGCGAGCAGCGCGCGTCTCGGCCGACAATCCACTGACAACCCAGACGGAAATTACTGCCAACTCAGATGGAAATCGACAGCGTTGCGGGTAATCAAGGCGGCTTCGGGTATAAGAGCGCAGAGCGTTTAGTGACAGAACATCGCACCGACGACTTGTTGCTGCTACATTGATTCGCTCGAGGCAGGTGCGGCTGGATGATTCTGACTGGCAACTAAATTGTGAATGGCGAGCGCTTTGGTTTGATCAGCGCGTTCATTACTCAAGAAGAGAGGCCGCGTCTGAAGTCTTCAAATCGCCCTTGATACCGGCTATCCCAACTTAGCGAAGCACCCAAGTGCCGTGCCGTTTAATTTCGTCGTACATGGCGTCTGGGGCCAAATCAAGTTCTCCCGGCCAGGTGACAGCCCCGTGCGCAACGTAGGCGCAGCGAAACAATGCGTCGTCTTTTAGCACTTCAAATACACCGGTAAAAAATGCATCGTCAAAATGCACGGTTCCCTCAACCCCCGCGATGGCCGCTTCGTCTAGACGGGCAATTTACTGAAGGCCAAGAACACGCCGGCGACGGCAATCAGTGCGCCGAGGTTCCACTTGATAATTTCGGATTTGGATTCGGCAACGCGCTCGAAAAGCTTGGCAATACTCAGACGCGTTTCGTTGATATCGCTGCGCAGTGCTACTTCCATATGCGAAATCCGTTCGTTGGTTTGTGAAACGCGTTCGTTAGATTGAGAAATGCGCTCGTTAGTTTGGTCATTTCGTTGCGCCATTTCTCGCATGATTCTGATTTCCAGGTCAGCCAGGTCCCGTTTGGTTGCCAAGACTTGGGCATGCAAGGAATACCGCTCGACTATGTCTCGCTCGAGGAGCTCGGCCAAAGACTGCGCGCGCTCACGCGGCACACCGATCATGAGCAGCGATTCGACAAAGTGCAAACTGAAAGTTCCCATTGCGCTATCGTAGCACCGGATTTTCTGAATGTAATCAACTGCTTGGATTAGGTCTCTGTAACAAATGAGTTGTCCGGTTCATAGCAAGTAATCTGTCCGGTTTGCTCGAAGTCCAGCCACAAACAAGACTAACCTTTGTCTGGACCGTGGCCCGCGTTCGTTGCGACTAGTTTTTCTATTGTCTGCATTGGCAATACCAGACGCAGTGACTCCGGAAGCCGCACGAACCCGCTGCCCTCATAAAATGCCGCCGCACGGTCATTGATTGCATCAACGATCAACATCGACGAGCCTACCGTGGCTGCACTCATGAAGGCGCGCTGTACAGCATCGGCGAGTAGCAAAACGCCCAGTCGCTCGCCTTGCCGAGTTTGCGAGACCGCAAGGCGCCCGACCAGCGTAGCGCTTACCAATGGATAGCGCGGGACCTGTTTTCTGGCGGCGGAAGGAACGTCGCCCTGCGCCAACGCGGTAGCGCACAGCGTGTAATAGCCGAGCACAACTTCGGCCTTAATAGGTTCCATCAGAATAAATACGGCGTTCGCCTTGCGTCGGACGTCTTGGCTCGCCTGCGTTCTGAGATATCGGTCCAGGCTATCCACGCCACAGGAGAAGCTTTCTCGATCATGATGCGGCCCGAGTGCCTCGATCCGCAAGTCGGACTTAGGCACTTCCAGGCTCAGGGGACAACCCGACGCTTGTGCTCGGCCAACGCACGTCGCAAGCGTTCGCTCGGCTCGGGAGGATTGACCAGCGCGTCGAAGAATGCTTTGCGATCACGATCGGACAAATGCAGTGTCTCATGCTCGGCAATCGTCCGGCGGGCGGTCTCGGTTAGCGCGGATACGCAAAAATCGCTGACCTTGCGTCGCGACAGATGGGCGGCGCGCTCGATCAAGTCCTTGGTCTCTTCGTCTAGGCGAAAACCAAGACGTTCGATGCGATTCGGCGGTTCGAGTTCGGAGTTTGATTGGTTCCGCGGCATAGGATGATGCTCCGGGACTGATGTCAGGACAAAACGTCGAATATTAATTCGACAACATTAAGATGTACATTATACGTCATATAGACTAACAATTCCGACGAACCGGTAAACACTGTCTGTCGAATCGACTGCACAAATCCGAAATCCTGGTCGTAACGTTGGCTAATACCGCCTCCTGCATCGGCGCGATCATTACTCAATAAGTGAGGCCGCGTCTGAAGTCTTCAAATCTCACTTGATACCGGCTATACCAGCTTAGCGAAGCACCCAAACGCCGTGCCGTTTAATTTCGTCGTACATGGCGT
>JANORY010000317.1:0-1385 GCA_031415535.1 Burkholderiales bacterium
ATTGAAAACGCCCGACGCCTTGAAAATCAGCACGAAGCCCAGCGCAACCAGCGAATACAGCACGCCGGCCATCAGACCACCGAGCACCACTTCCAGAAAAAATCCCATAGTCTTGAATCCTGACTAGTGCGCTACGCCAAGATAGGCGGAAATCACATCTTCGTTGTTACGCACTTCATCCGGCGTACCGTCACCAATTTTCTTGCCATAATCAAGCACCACGACGCGGTCGGAAATATCCATTACAACACTCATGTCGTGTTCGATCAGCACAATGGTCGTGCCAAACTCGTCATTGACGTCGAGAATAAACCGCGACATGTCCTGCTTCTCTTCGACGTTCATGCCGGCCATGGGTTCGTCGAGCAACAGCATGCTGGGATCCATCGCCAGCGCACGACCCAGGTCGACGCGCTTTTGCAAACCGTACGGCAGGCGGCCGACTGGCGTTTTGCGGTAACTCTGGATTTCCAGAAAATCGATGATCTTCTCGACCTCCTCGCGTTGCGCAGTTTCTTCGCGCTGCGCCGGACCAATGCTTAGCATTTGTTCGAGCACACCGGTGCGCATTTTCAGATTGCGGCCGGTCATGATGTTATCGAGCACCGACATGCCCTTGAACAAGGCCAAACTCTGAAAGGTACGCGCCACGCCCATTTCGGCCACTTTGCGCGGGTTCATTTTGGTGAAGCGTTGACCGCGAAAGGTGATCTCGCCCTGCTGCGGCGTATAGACGCCGTTGATCACGTTCAGCATCGAACTTTTTCCGGCACCGTTCGGACCAATGATGGCACGCACCTCATGCTCGCGAACATTAAACGAGATGTCTGTCAGCGCCTTGACGCCACCAAAGGACAAGGAAATGCCCTTCAGGTCCAGGATCACTTCGCCGATTTTTCGTTCATTCATTTAATACTCACTCAAGCCAACCACTCTGCCGCCCGCCACGCCAAGCTCTATGCCGCCTTCTTCGCAGCCGCAGCCGGAAAAACCTTGGCATCAAAAATCTTCAAAGTACCCGAGACCTGACCCACCCGACCGTCCTCAAACCGTACTTTGGTTTGGATGTACTGTTCCGACTTACCGGAATACAAGGCATCGACCAATTCCTGGTATTTGGTCGCAATAAAGCCGCGACGCACCTTGCCGGTGCGCGTCAGTTCTTCGTCATCTGCTTCCAGCGACTTGTAGAGAATCAGAAACCGCTTGATCTGCGAGGACGCCATCATAGGATCGGACGACAGATCAAGATTCACCTTCTCGACGCAGTCGCGAAGCATGTCAGACACCTCCTTGCGTGAGGCCAGATCGACATAACCGGTGTACACCAGGTTGCGGCGCTCGGCCCAATTGCCGCAAGCTTCGAAATCCATGTTGACGAAGGC
>JANORY010000318.1:0-1690 GCA_031415535.1 Burkholderiales bacterium
CCATCGCCCGGATCACCGGCTGGGGCATCGCCTGGATTGTCAACATCAGACGGCTGCACTGCGCAAACAGTGCCTGGTAAAACGGCAGTTCCGGATTGGCGGACATCTCGCGCAGATCATGACCGGCACAAAACGCCTTGCCGCCAGCGCTAATCACCACAACACGAACCGACTCGTCTCGCGCTAACTGATCCAAACTGGCTTGCAGCGCAGTCATCATGGCACCGGACAGTGCGTTGAACTGCGCCGGTCGATTTAACTGCAGATACGCGACCGCATCGCGCCGTTGCAACAGAACAAAATCATCAGCCAGCAGCGGTGAATCGTTAGCGCCCATGACCCTGACTCCTTTGACGGTAGAGGCTTTAATGCTAGCAGAGCGCTGATGGTTCGAACACACGGTCATGAAATACGCCTTAACAGCGTCCGTTCATTCGGGCTGCACCACCATTGATCGCTCGGTGAATTGGCGCTGTGGCGCATGACACAGAAACGCACGCATCGCCGACTTGCTTCGACTACACTCAGAGCCAACTCGCTAGCAGGATCGGCCGGTGGTGTGGCGCAATGACCCAGAAATAAGTACTCATCCAATGCTCGAAAAAATACAGTCAGTTGCCGCTCAAGTCGGCTCAGTCGTTATTGGCAAGCAGCAACAAATCCGGATGGCACTCGCCTGCATGTTGGCGCGCGGCCACTTGCTGATCGAAGATCTCCCCGGTGTTGGCAAGACCACACTGGCACATGCATTATCCATTTCGCTCGGCCTGCAATTCAAGCGGGTGCAATTCACCAATGACCTGCTACCGGCCGATATCGTCGGGGTTTCAGTTTACGATCGCGACACCGCAAAATTCGTTTTTCATCCTGGTCCGGTGTTTTCACAAGTCTTGCTGGCCGATGAAATCAATCGCGCGTCGCCGAAAACCCAGAGCGCGCTGCTTGAGGCGATGGAGGAGCGGCAGGTCTCGACTGAAGGCCTGACACGCCCCTTGCCAGAGCCGTTTTTTGTGATTGCCACCCAGAACCCGCAAGATCAGATTGGTACGTTTCCGTTGCCGGAGTCGCAACTCGATCGTTTCCTGATGTGTGTTGCGTTGGGCTACCCGGATCCGAAATCCGAACGAGCCTTACTCGAAGGGCAAGATCGACGCCATTTGCTGGCCAGCTTGAAACCACAAATAACACCGTCGGAACTACTGGAGGCGCAGGGTATGGTCAGCAAGATCAAGGTCTCCGGGGCGCTACTGGATTACGCTCAAAACCTTTTGACCTTCAGCCGTCGTTCAGCAACCTTGTCGGAAGGTTTGAGTCCACGCGCCGGTTTGGCGCTGATGCAAGCGGCGCGCGCCTGGGCCATGCTGGATGGCCGTAACCATGTGCTTCCGGACGATGTCCAGGCGGTATTACCAGCGGTCGCCGGCCATCGGCTGCGCCCGGCCAAGGGCGGCGGTGCCAGCCATCGCGCCCGCGCCGAAATGGTTGCAGACTTGCTGCAATCCGTTGCGGTTCCTTAAGCCGAAACGGCTGTAACCGCTACCCCCATGGCACCACAACCCGGCAGCCTCGCGCGTTTCGACACGGGCGAAGTACGTGACGCCAGCGAGCACCCGCTGCGCAGTCTGGTTGATCGAATAGCGCTTCGGATTAATCGTTCACGCCGACCGCGCAGCGGTGACGTTCGGCTGAC
>JANORY010000319.1:0-3814 GCA_031415535.1 Burkholderiales bacterium
CGCTGCAGCGCGCACTCACAAACATTGCCGGTTCGGGTTTGGAGCTGGTGCGCCTTGTCTGGTGTGATCAGCACGGCAGCACGCGCGGCAAAACCTTGGTGGCGAGCGCCGCTGAACGAGCGATGCGTGAAGGCATCGGCATGGTCAGCACCTTGATGCTGAAGGACACATCGGATCGTACGGCGTTCAAGGTCTTCGAGCGCGGCGGTGTTGATGAGTTACCGGGTTTTGGTCAGGCAAACAATCTTGTCCTGCTGCCTGATCCGACGAGTTTTCAGATTCTGCCGTGGACGCTGGCCAGTGGCTGGATGCAATGCCAGCCGTGGTTTCAGGACGCGACTCCGGTAGCGCTGGACACGCGCCGAGTCTTGCAGCAAGCGCTGGCCCGGCTCGCCGAGCACGGAATAGCGATGCGCTGTGGTCTCGAAGTCGAATTCCATATTTACAAGATCGATAACACGCGTGCCCAACTCGATCCGCAGTTGGCCGAATGGCCAGGTGTGGCACCCGAGCTCAGTTTGATTCATCCAGGCTATAACTTGTTGAGCGAGGCCTGGTATGACATGGCCGAAGAACCGTTGCGCTTGGTGCAGCACACCGCCCAGGCACTCGGTTTGCCGTTGAGTTCACTCGAGATCGAATTGGGGCCAAGCCAAGTCGAGGCAGTGTTTGATGTGACCGATGCCCTGACGGCTGCCGATAACATGGTGTTGTTCAGGAATGCCGTGCGCCAGGCGTTGCGCAGAGCGGGCTACCACGCGAGTTTCATGTGCCGGCCACCGTTTGCGAACATTATGTCCAGTGGCTGGCATTTGCATCAATCGATCGTCGATCCGCGCAATGGCGATAACCTGCTGCGGCGCGTGCTGCCGGCTGCTGACAGCACGATGCGCGATGCTCAAAACACACTGTCGCCGCTCGGCGAGTACTTTCTCGCAGGCTTGCTCGAACATGCCGCCGGCACGAGCGTTTTTTGTACCCCGACCGCGAATGGCTACGGCCGATTTCGCCCGAATGCGCTGGCGCCACAAGCGATTCTCTGGGGCCGCGATAATCGCGGTGCGATGCTGCGGGTGATCGGTGAATGCGGCGATCCGGCTACGCGCATTGAGAACCGTATCGGTGAGCCGGCCGCTAATCCTTATCTGTATATTGCGTCGCAAATTTACGCCGGACTGGACGGTCTCGAGCGTCGTTTGAAGGCACCCCGTGCGACCGACGATCCGTATTCGCCGCAGGCGGCGCGTTTGCCGGTCAACCTCGGCGAGGCACTCGATGCGCTGCAAGCCGACCATTCGCTGGTCGCGGCTTTTGGCGCCGCGTTCGTCAATTATTTTGCGCGCATCAAACATTCCGAGTGGACCCGTTTTCAAGCAGCTACGGATGCGACCGAGTTTAATCGGCGCGAATATTTCAGTCGCATTTAACGCAATGAGTATGATCCGACCTGCTCTGCTGGCGCTTAAGGAAACGCCGGGCCGCTCTTAAGCTATCGCTCGTTCTTTACGCACCAGGCCCAGAGTTTCGTCGAGCGCGATCTTGCACTTGTCAAACAGCTCGTCGATTTGCGCATCGGTAATGATCAGCGGCGGGCAGATCGCCACCGTGTCACGAATCGCCCGCAAAATCAGCCCGTGCTTGAGCGCGGCGCTCTGTACCATCGCGCCCACGCCAGTGGCTGGATCGAAAGCTTTTCGGGTCGCCCGGTCTTCGACCAGTTCGAGGCCACCGATCAAGCCGATGCCACGGGCTTCTCCGACCAGCGGGTGGCTGCCCAGTGTGCGCAGACGCGCCAGGAAATGTGGTTCAAGACGTCGAACCTGCGCCACGATATCGCGTTCCTGGTAGATCTTCAAGGTCTCGTTGGCTACCGCTGAACAGACCGGATGGCCGGCGTACGTGACGCCATGTGCGAATGTGCCATGTTTGCGACTGCCTGCCACAACACCCTCGTAGACGGCCTTGCTGACCAGCGTCGCTGAGATCGGCAAATACGAACTCGACAGGGCTTTGGCGACCGTCATGATATCCGGCTGCATACCGAAGGTTTGTGAACCGAACATATGACCGGTACGACCAAACCCGCAGATGACTTCATCGGCGACCAGCAGAATCTCGTGCTTCTTCAAGACCGCGCCGATTTTTGCCCAATATCCATTGGCGGGGACGATGACTCCGCCCGCACCTTGCACCGGTTCGGCAAAGAATGCGGCAATCGTTTCGGCACCTTCGCGCTCGATCAATTCTTCCAGATTGCCGACAATTCGATCCACAAACGCCGGCTCGGACTCACCGGGCTCGCCATAGTGGTAGTAGCTCGGGCAATCGGTACGCAGCACGCGGTCCACCGGCAGGTCGAAATCGGCATGATTCGACGGGATGCCGGTCAGACTGCCGGCCATGACCGTGACGCCGTGATAGCCGCGCACCCGGGCGATCAGCTTTTTCTTGTGCGGTTTGCCGATTGCGTTGAAGTAAAACCAAATGAGCTTGACGGCCTGGTCGTTAGCCTCGGAACCGGAGTTCGCGAACAATGCCTTGCTAAAGCCGAATGGGCGGGTGAGTTCCATGAGTCGATCGGCCAGCTCGATCGCCGGTTCGGTCGAACGGCCGCCGAAAATCTGGTAGTAGGGCAATTGCTGCATCTGACGATGGGCGGCATCGACCAGCCGCTGCTCGGAGAAGCCCAGCGACGTGCACCACAGACCCGACATGCCTTCAAGGTAGCGCCGGCCCTGATCGTCCTCGACGTAAACACCGTCGCCCTTGGTTATGACAACCGGACCCACCTGGGCGTGGCTTTCAGGGTTGGTGTAGGGGTGCAGCAGCGATGCGATATCGCGCGAAACGTTACGATCATGTTGGACGGTCATTTTGTGTTCCTCACAATGTGCGCCTACCGATTACTTTTGACTCGCGTAGTGCCGAGATTTGCGTCTCGTCGAATCCCAGACTCGCCAGCACTTCCTCATTATGCTCGCCGGGGAGCGCCAGCGTGCGCGCTTCGCTAGGCGCGGCACCGCTGATGCGAAATCCTGCCCCGGCGAGGCGCACCGGTCCGTACGCTGTCTGAACCTGATTGAGAAAGCCACGAGCTTTCAACTGCGGATGTTCCAGGATCTCGGCAATCGAATGTACGGTCGCGCAGGGTACGTCGGCCTGGGTGAGCTTTAATTCCCAGGATTTCGGATCGCCCTCACGCATGCCGCCTTCAATGAGCTCACGCAGCGCCGGTGCATGTTCGCTGCGTGAGGACCAGTCGGTGAAGCGCGGATCGGCCAGCGCATCGGCACGATCAAGCACGGTCAGCAAACTGCTGAACTGTTTGTCGGTCAGCACGGCCAGTACGATATAGCCGTTGCCACATCGAAACCGGTCGGCGGTCGGCTTTCGACTGGTCGAGCGATTGCCGAACTGCTGATGGCGGTAATCCGCGACCGTGTACTCGGCGACTTGCGGTGCCAGGAAACTCATCATTGATTCGAGCATCGATACATCGACGAATGCGCCGCGTCCGGTTTGACTGCGCTGGAATAAGGCGCAGGCCATCGCAAACGCAGCCGTCATACCGGTGGTGATGTCGGCGACCGCGAATCCGGCGCGCATCGGGCCATTGACTTCTTCACCGGTGATCGACATCAAGCCAGACATCGCCTGAATCTTGCCGTCGAAGCTGGCGGTGCGGCGTTCCGGCCCGGTATTGCCAAAGCCTGAGATGCCGCAGTATATGAGGCGTGGATGCAGTTGCGACAAACGCTGGTAGCCGATACCGAGCCGGTCCATGACACCCGGGCGAAAATTCTCGCAGACCACA
>JANORY010000320.1:0-5903 GCA_031415535.1 Burkholderiales bacterium
GCGGCCGAGTGGACGAGGCGGAATTTGTGATTGGAACAGCACAAAGGTGTAGATTTGAGTCCATTGCGATTGGCATATGCCGAAGTGACGTCCGATGAACCTTCGTCAAACTTATTGATGCGGCATGTTTACAAAACTTTCCATCATTTATGACTGAATCCAACGATACAGCCGGTACCTCTTCATTCGTTGACGGCGTTCCGAGTTTTGAAAAGGAAAGGCAGGATGCGATCGCCGAAATCGGCGACGGTGGCTATCTGCATCATTACACTGATGCCGCAGGCATCATCGGCATACTCACTCCGGCGACTTTTCACACCGGTGCTCACTTGCCAGAGGAGTGTGAGCAAAGGACTATAAAGGGCGACTCTCCTGTGCCGGCTGGACCCGCAAAGAAAATAGAGTTTCCTTGGCTTCGGGCCACAAATGTCCGCTTCCTCAATGACCACATGGAACTGCGCCTTGTTTTCGATTTGGCGAAAGACGCACTGCGTGCATTCAAGACTCAGAGTCTGTCTTTGGAGCCAGATAAAAGAAAGCTTGAAGTGGCGGTAATTGACGAAGTCCTGAGGGCGATCGACGATGATCCGCAAGACGCCGATGTGTATGTCTGTTCTCTGAGCGCGCATGCCAATAATTTGTCGCAGTGGCGAAGCTACGGAAAGGGCATTGGCGGCTACTCAGTAGGCTTCAGGATGTCCTTGCTTCGGAAGCTGGTGGCGATGCAACAGGGTTTTTCTGTTCAACCTTGTATCTACAAACCGAACTTACAGCGGCAAGCCGTCCACGAGATTGTGCATCGAACCATTCAAACGCTTCGAAATCAGATTGATAGCGCCGGCCCCGGCTCAGATATCGTTTCTAAAGTATTTCGTCATTTCCATCACGCCAGCCTTTTAACTTCCCTCAAGTGGATCGGTGCGCTCATGAAAGACCAGGGATTCGAAGTGGAACGAGAGTTTCGTTTGATACATATCCCGGAACACCGGCATGGATCTGGACAGTACAACCCCAAGGTTCAGTTTCGACCAACAGCGATCGGCGTTGCTCCCTTCGTGCAGTTCCGGTTGAAAGAGCGTTCGACGGACCGCCTTCAGGGCTGCCAGGTATGGGTCGGGCCATCGTTGGAGAGCGGAGCGTCGGAGGCCGCGATACGCCGGTTCATGCAAAGTGAAAATATCGATGGCGATGTTTTCCCGTCAAGCATTCCATACCGCGCGATGACGTGATTCCAATATCGCGTTAACTCCGATTTTACAAATCGCGGTCCGAGTCTCCACCTAATCTACGGTTCTGACCTATTCCGATGGCGTCTGTTTGTCGAACGGGTGGAATCTTGGCGATCACTGGCACCGATTGCGCGCGATCAAGCCGTACGAGTACACGGACGCGGGTGCGTTGCTGGCCGCGTTCTGGAAAGAAGTTGAATCGGTAATGCGGGAAAAGGGAGTTTGGGAATGAAGACACTCAAGGTCAGTATTGCCACTTACGAAGAAATGAAGGCACGCACCATGGCGATCGCCAGAGGGGAATTTCGCCCAAAAACCAGTGACCCGAAGGTATGGTTCACGTCGCCTGAAAGCTTTACAAAGTTGCTCTCAAATCGCAACCGGGCGCTGCTGGCGCAAATTGTCGATACGCAACCCGCTTCGTTGAATGAATTGGCGACCAGTAGTGGACGTAAGCCGGGCAATCTCTCGCGCACGCTCAGAACAATGGAGCGATATGGCATCGTACGTTTGCTCAAACGCGAGAGCGGCAAACTGCGGCCCGAAGTTACCTACCAGGACGTTCGGCTTGAAATGACGATTGTTTGAAAGGGAAGAATTTGAGTTGCATTGCAAGCAGAGCGATTATACGATTCTGGCCAGTCGCACGGCCAAGGCGGATCCCTTGCCGACGCAGCGGCACCATACGCTCAGAAATTTCCCTGCTGGCACGGTCACGCTGTCTGCGGCCTCGTCTCGATGCGCGCATTCATCCCGCTGAAATGCCTGCAGCGTTGCCTTGAGATCGTCATGAGTGCCAAGCCGACCCAGCGCATCAATCTGGGCCTGATAGTGCGCATCAACGAAGGTTTCGACAGCATGGATGGTTGCGTAAACCGCACGAGCACCGAAGAGGGCCGGAATGAGCCCGGTCAAAAATCCGGCGATTCGCCAGGGCACTAAAAGTTTGCTGCGCCGAAGCGTGGGCAATAGTGACTGCAGGGCGGCCAGATGTTGTTGCTCGGTGGCCAGGTGGTGCGCGGCGAATTGTCTTAGCGCCGCATCTCGCGCGACCACCAGCACACCCCGATAAATCCAGACTGCGCCGGTCTCGCCGGCGTGGTCCGAACGAAGGTCGCCGATGAGTGAGGCCGGTAAGTGCGCTACGTCGATATGTCTGACGATGCGTTGCATCAGTGGCCGAACCGACAAGAATCGTTGATAGGCCCACTCCATCAGAGCAAGAACGCCTGGCAGTTTGGCCAGCGCGGCCAAATGTCTCCAGCCCGGCAGTTCGTTCCAGATGCTGACGAATGCCGCAGCACCGCTTACGACCTGCCCAGTAGTGGTCCGGACATGAAACCTTTTAGTCAATTCGTCACGATCGAAGCCTGACGGGATAACACAGCGGCTGTCAGACACATCGAGCCAGTTGATCGGGCGCTGCGAAGATTGGCCTCGATAAACGGAAATCTCCCGCCGGCACAGCGGACATGATCCGTCGTACCAAACGGTGATTGCTGAGTCAGCCACCATCGGGTCGCGACGCCAGGTTGCAATGCTAACTTCGACCCGAGACCGCTCGCCAGCATCGCTCATGGTGCCTTGACCACTTCGTATCGAGCCAAGGTGCGCTTGCGCGCGTCGGCGTGCACCACTACCGGTTTGGGGTAATCCACGCCGATTGTGCAATGGGCGGCAGATTGAACAATCGGTCCTGCCAAGGCAGGTTCGTGAATGTATTTCACGGGTAAGTCGGAGAGTACCGGCAGGTAACGCTTAATAAATTTTCCTTCAGCGTCGAATTTTTCGCTCTGGCTGGTCGGGTTAAAAATTCGGAAGTATGGCTGCGCATCACAGCCGCTCGAGGCAGCCCATTGCCAGCCGCCATTGTTGGCCGCAAGGTCGAAGTCATTGAGTTTTTCGGCGAAGTAGCGCTCGCCCAAGCGCCAGTCAATCCCCAGATCCTTGGTCAAAAAGCTGGCCACCACCATCCGCAACCGATTGTGCATATAGCCGGTTGTATTCAGTTGCACCATGGCGGCGTCAACGATCGGAAAACCGGTTCGACCTTCGCACCAGGCCGCAAACCATTGCGGGTCGTTATCCCATTGGATGCGATCGTATTCAGGTCTGAAAGCGCCGTCGACGACCTGCGGTCGGTGATGCAGAATTTGAAAGTAAAAGTCGCGCCAGATCAACTCGCTGAGCCAGGTTCGCGCACCGCTAAGTTCCTCGGTCGCCGAATCGCCCAGTTGCTGGACGCGCTGCCAGGCAATTCGGGCTGCGGTTCGAATCGATATCGTGCCGAAGCGCATGTGCACCGACAGATACGACGGGCCTTTGACCGCAGGAAAATTACGGGTCATTTGGTACTGATCGATCCGATCCAGAAATTCTTCGAACAGTTGATTGGCGGCGCGAGCGCCAGCAGCAATCGGCATTCGAAACTGCGGATCAAAACCCATCGCTTCGATCGAAGGCATTTGCCTTTGCTGCGGCTTTGCAAACGCCCCGACGTAGGGCTCGATCGGATTAGCTTTGAGGTGATCTTCGTTGACTTTCCCAAGCCAATTATTCTTGTAGGGCGAGAAGACCGAATAGAACTTGCCGGCCGCAGTAAGCACTTCGTCCTTCTCGAAAATCACCTGGTCTTTGTAGGTCAAAAACGCGGTGCCGGTTGCCTGCAACGCGGCGGCCACCCTGGCGTCACGTCGAACCGCTTGCGGCTCATAGTCGTGGTTGGTGAACACCGCTTCCGCCTGCAGTGATAGAGCGAGCGCCGGAATGTGCGTTTCGGCGACGCCGTGGCTGGCGATCAAGCCGCCGCCCAGCCGTTCGAGCTCAGCGCGCAGTTCCTGAATGCTCTCCCAAATGAAAACGACCCGCCGATCGCGTCTGGGCAGTTGGTCAAGTATTTCGGTATCAAACACAAAAGCGCAATACACCTGCCGGCAGCGGGTTAGAGCGAAGTGAAGCGCCGCATTGTCCGAGGCGCGAAGATCGCGCCGGAACCACATCAAACCTGTCTCAAAATCCTTCGACACGTACCCACCTTGGACTAATCTGTCAATCGAAACCGTCAGCAAAGCGATGAACTGCACTGCGGTGCACGGCGCAGCACTGCGGTGCGCATTTGACGCCGTGAAGATGCCGTGTATTACACGCTGATGAGTCTAGCCCAGCCTGGAACTTCGCAAGCCGATTCTCACTGATCTGTAGGTAATTCGAGGGACTCTACGGAATCCCGCGCGCTTGAGTTGCGTTCAGATGAACAATAACTTCAAAGCCACCGCGTTGTTGTACGTCGGATCGCGGGCCGCGTACAGCAGACACACAGGACCCTGGCTTCGGTATTGCCGAAGCTGTTCGGTTGCCGCTGCGGCCGTCGCTTGTTGTAGTTCCAGTCGATAGGCGCAGACGAACTCAGGCCAGGCTTGTGGATTACCGTGGAACTTTCGGCGCAGTTCATGGCTCGGAGCAATCTCCTTCAACCAGACATCGACTTTGGCGAGTTCCTTCGTGAGGCCGCGCGGCCATAGGCGATCGACGAGTACGCGCATGCCGTCGTTTGCCTCTGGCGGGTCGTAGACACGCTTGATCTTTAATTCGTGAGGCTCATTGTTCATGGCGTGGACGAACTCCGTCGGGTCACCGCGTCGCTCCTGTAGGCAAAAAGCCTGCACAATACCCAGTGGCTACACTCAGATCGAAATGTTTGTTCGGCCTCGGCATGGTGGCCGGTATATGCCGAAAACGACTGGCATGATTATGGTGATAGGCGACACAAGCTCTCCGGGTTATTTCTTTTCGAGGTACTTGACGTCCGGCAAGCCCTTGTAGTCGACATCCTGAGTCCAGAACGTCGCTACAAATTCTCTAGCCATGCTGTACATCATCGCATCTGCCATAGCAAGTTTATGTTTGCGCGCAATGCCGGCCGCCTCGATAGCGCGAGCGTCAGTCAGGTCCAGTACGCGCCCCTGTCTCATCACATCCAGGCAGGAGAGCACGGCTCCCTTTGGCAGCTTGCTGCTCAAGACCTTATAAATCTCGTAAATTGAAACTACAGGTACGAGCAACTTCGAACGTTCTTCAATGGCGGTTGCGAACAATTCGGCGCGGGGAGAGTCAAAAAAATACTCTATCCAACCAGAAGAATCAACGACATTCATTCGATGGTCCGGTCCTTCTCTTTCGGAATATCAAAGTCCGACGCCTTCAGCTTGTAGCGTTTCAGCATACCCCGATAAGCCTTCATCGGCAGTTGTGGTGTCACTATGATTTCTTGCCCCCGCAACTCGAAATGCAATTTGGTGCCTGTTTGAATTCCCAACTGGGCACGAATTTTAGCGGGCAAGGTAATTTGCCCCTTGCTTGAAACAATTGCGTCAGCGTGCATTACTAACTCCTTAAAATCCTTACATTTAAAATGTAAGCCTATGTTATTTGTAAGGAATGCGTCAAGTAAAGATTTATTTTTAGTGCGGAGTTACGAGGGAGGGTAGAAGTTTTAGTCGCCCTTTTCCAAAGGATTGCCGTCCCAGCTTCCGACTTAATACTGAACACCTTCTGGTTCCAGTTACAGGCCTAAAAATAGAAGCCCAGGCAAGGAAGCACTGCCCTTGAAACTTTGCCGAGTGTCCTCATGTCCGTAAAAATAAAGGGAAACACATGGGTGCAGTCGACGGCTTC
>JANORY010000321.1:0-4732 GCA_031415535.1 Burkholderiales bacterium
CTCGGCATCGTGGGCTTGATTTATCGGCACGAGATCGGTGACCGCCTCAATCCGCTGGCCAACAGCAGCTTGTCCGGCCTCTACGTCTCAAACGGCAACTTCTTCACCCAATGCGAAGCGGAAGGCTTTCGCGCCATCACCTTTTTCCCCGATCGACCCGACGTCATGACCCAATACTCGGTCTTGATGCGGGCCGATCGCGAGCGCTTCCCGGTTTTGCTGGCCAATGGCAATCTGACGGCCGCAGGTCAAGCGCCTAATGCCGCTTACGGCGTCAACGACTTACCGCAGAACTGGCACTGGGCACTTTGGCATGACCCGTTTCCAAAACCCAGTTATTTATTTGCACTGGTCGCGGGCCAGTTGGTCGCGCAGGAACAGCGAATCACCACCTGTTCGGGCCGTGACGCATTGCTGCAAGTTTGGGTCGAACCCGGCAACCTCGACAAGACCGACCATGCGATGAATTCGCTGGTCCATGCAATCCGTTGGGACGAGCAGCGCTTCGGCCTTGAACTCGACCTCGATCGGTTCATGATTGTTGCGGTCAGCGACTTCAACATGGGCTCGATGGAGAACAATTGTCTATATATCTTCAACACCAAGTTTGTGTTCGCCAATCCGCGTAGTTCTAACGATACCGTCTTCGCCAACGTTGAGTCGGTGGTCGGCCATGAGTATTTTCACAACTGGACCGGCAACCGGGTTACCTGTCGCGATTGGTTTCAATTAACCCTGAAGGAAGGACTGACGGTGTTTCGCGATCAGGAGTTTTCGGCTGACCTGATGGCGCAGAATGCGCCAACGGCTAGCGGTGCCGACAGTGCTCGCGCGGTCAAACGGATCGAGGATGTGCGGGTGTTGCGATCCATGCAATTCGCCGAAGACGCGGGTCCGATGGCGCATCCAATTCGCCCAGACAGTTATCAGGAAATCAATAATTTTTACACGCTGACGGTCTACGAAAAAGGCGCCGAAGTCATTCGCATGCTCTACACGCTGGTCGGCCGTGACGGATTCCGCAAAGGCATGGATCTCTACTTCGAGCGTCATGATGGCCAGGCAGTCACCTGCGACGATTTCGTCAGTGCGATTGCCGATGCCAATGGCCGCGAGCTCGGTCAGTTTAGCCGCTGGTACTCGCAAGCGGGCACACCCAGACTTATGGTCAGGGATCGCTACGACGCCACCGCCAAACGCTACGAAATCGATATCGAACAGGCTTGCCCGGCGACCCCTGGGCAAGCGGAAAAGTCACCGTTTCACATGCCGTTTTCGCTCGCCCTGCTCGATCGGCACGGCCATGAATTGGTTGCGGCGCAGGTGCTTGAATTAACCGAGTCGCATCACCACTGGGTCTTCGAGTCGATCGCCGAGCGGCCAACCCCGTCACTGTTACGCGGCTTCTCGGCACCGGTGGTACTGGACTATCCCTACACCGACCAGCAACTCGGGTTTTTGGCGGCCCATGACACCGATGCCTTTAATCGCTGGGAGGCTGGCCAGCGACTGGCGGTACGCGCCATTCTGCGCGTGCTGGCTGGTGAAAACAGTGAGACTGCGTCGATCGAACTGACGGCGGCCATCGCTGCGAGCCTGCGCGATCGCGAACTCGATCCAAGCTTCAAGGAACAATTGTTCACGCTGCCGTCGGAGGGTTTTATCGCCGAGCAGATCAGTTTCCTGGATCCAGGCGCATTACGCGCGGCGCGGCTGGCGGTTCGGGCGAGCGTGGCTGGCACTTTGCAATTGGAATGGCAATCTCTGTACCGCAGCAGCATTCTTGCGACGCCGTTAACGGCGACTTATCAAAGCGATTCGGCCAGCGCCGGTCATCGGGCATTACGAAATCTGGCCCTGTCCTGGTGGGTATCGTCAGGTGCTCTGCCCGCGCAGCAAGCCGCCTCAGCACAGTACGATGCCGCCAATAATATGACCGATCGCTTCGCAGCCTTGAATATTCTGGTCAATAGCCCGTCCGGCGATCGCCAGTCACGGCTCGAACATTTTGCGATCGAATACGCCGATGAAGCGCTGGTCATGGACAAGTGGTTTAGCTTGCAGGCAACCCGTCTTCGTCAGCCCGGTGACGCGCCGATCATTGATAGTGTGCAAAAGTTACTTGGCCATCCGGCCTATTCAATGAAAAATCCCAATAAGTTTCGATCGCTGGTGGGCAGCTTTTGTAACGGCAATCTGGCCGAATTTCATGACTCCAGCGGGACTGGGTATCTGTTCTGGCAGGAGCAAGTACTGGCAATTGACACCATCAATCCGCAGGTTGCGGCCCGTCTGGCACGCGCGGTGGATCGCTGGCGCAAGTTTTCGCCGGACCGGCAAGTCCTGATGCAGCAGGCACTCGAGCACGTCGCCAACAGCGCCGGCTTGTCGAACGATGTCCATGAAATAGTCAGCAAGGCGCTCGCCACTTAATAGAATTATTCCTCTGATTTCCGCCAGCCTTTCAGGAACCCTCATGACCTCTCGCGTCTCGTTAACCCAATATCTTGTTGAACAGCAACGCGAGCGCGGCAAAATTCCCGCCGAACTGCGGCTCCTGCTCGAAGTCGTCGCGCGCGCCTGCAAGAGAATCAGCTACTCGGTTGGCAAAGGCGCGCTGGCCGATATTCTCGGCGATGCCGGCACCGAAAATATTCAGGGTGAGAGCCAGAAAAAATTGGATGTGATTGCCAACGAAACCCTGCTCGAGGCTAACGAATGGGGCGGTCATCTGGCGGCCATGGCTTCCGAGGAAATGGATCATCACCACATCATTCCAAATCGTTATCCGCGCGGTGAGTTTCTGCTGTTGTTCGACCCGCTGGACGGCTCTTCAAATATCGATGTGAATGTCTCAATCGGTACAATTTTCTCGGTCTTGCGTTTGCCGGAAGGTGTGACTCAGCCCGAGGAAGCGCATTTTCTGCAAGCCGGTAACAAGCAGATTGCCGCCGGCTACGCGGTGTACGGTCCGTCAACCTTGATGGTGCTGACCGTGGGCGATGGTGTTGCCTGCTTCACCATGGAAAAGGAAACCGGCAGTTGGTGGTTAACCGAAAAAAATATGCGCATTCCGGAAGAAACCAAGGAGTACGCAATCAATGCCTCCAACTCAAGGCATTGGCAGGAACCGGTACAACGCTACATAAGCGAGTTGACTCAAGGCGCAACCGGCATTCGCGGCCGCGACTTCAATATGCGCTGGGTCGCCTCAATGGTGGCGGATGTTCATCGCATCATGACACGCGGTGGCATATTCATGTACCCGCGCGATAATCGTGAACCCGACAAGCCCGGCAAGTTGCGTCTGATGTACGAGGCTAACCCGATGTCATTTCTGGTTGAACAAGCCGGTGGTGTGGCAACCGATGGTCTTCAACGCATAATGGGTATTCAGCCCAGCAAGTTACACGAGCGTACGGCGGTATTTTTGGGTTCGCGCCACGAGGTCGAGCGGGTGACCTCGTACCATCAGAGCATCTAGTGTGGTGTTTCACACTAGCCTCAGACCTCGGCGAGCGTCCGCAGGTAAACGCCCGGGCCGGCGCTGATCGCGGGCTTGGGCAGCCGAATACTCTCGAGTGCGGCGAGCATGCGCTGTGGCTCGAACAAGATCGCCCGATCGGTAAAAAGCTCGTTTAATGAGTCGGCAAACAAGCGCTCCAGCGTGCCGCGAACTTCGCTCCGCTCACAGGCGAACAGGAACAGCCAAATCTGTCCGCCGTCAACGGCCATTAACAGATCACGGCCCTGCCGGGTCAATAACTCGATCGCCCTAACCTGCTGTCCCGCCTTTGAATAGAGCCGCACTAAAGCGTGCTCGATTTGGTAGGACTCGGATTGCGCCAGCACCTGTTCGACGGCCGCTCGAAACTCGATCGTATCGTGCGGATCGGAGTTCAAAACGTGCTTGAGTTCTTGTTGTACTCTGGCGATGTTCGAATCAAACACTCGGATCAAGCGGCTGCCTTGCAAGGCTTCGATTTGCAGCCGTGCGTTGGAGTCGGAGCCACCGGCCGGAATAATTAAACTGACGCCCATACGAAACAGGGTCATCGCCATCGGCATGCGCAGACGTGCTGTACGCTCGCGCACCACAATGCGCAGCGCGCAATTGCCCAATTGACGCAAGGTAACGACCGCCTGACAAAGCCGCTCGAATTCACCTGCATCGGCAAACTGCAAGACCACCGTGGCGATGGCAAATTCGCGTGCCTTAACCGGGGCGTTTTCAGCCGCATCGAGCCAATGCCATTCGGTTCTTGCGGCTTGTATTTCCGGCCCGAATGACCCGCGCACCGCAATGACACATTGTTCGAGCTGCTGATCTGCGGCTGAATTGCCGATACTCAAGGGATCGGCGTGCAACGATCGGGCGCTCAATCGGTCGGCGAGGTCAACATTGAGCTCGAAACATCGTCGAGGGTTATCGCCGGCTTTCGCGCGCCAATGACGCAGATCCAGCAGTACGCGCTGATTAATGTTTGCGATCAGCGCAAAGCCTGCCCAGTGGTCGGCGAGCGCCATCAAGGTGACAAACTGTCTGGGTGCCTGGCTGGTTAAGTCGAAGACGCCGAGCACGGTATGGCCACTAGCATGGGACCATGCCGAATAGATCTGGATCGCTGCTGCTGCGTGTCGAGGATCGTTCAACAAATACAAAGGATCGGCCTCATCGAACAGAATCAATGATCCTGGATGCAACTCGGCGCGATCAAGTTCATCGACAAAG
>JANORY010000322.1:0-9602 GCA_031415535.1 Burkholderiales bacterium
CCTGTTGAATTGGGGAATCGTAACCATGGCAAGAGCATCATGAAAAACATCAAGCAAGGTAGTGCAACTTTATTGATCAGCTTGATGCTGGCTGCCTGTGGCGGTGGCGGATCGTCCGGACCCGTCGCGGGTCCAACGCCGGCGCCCGCCCCCGCGCCGGCCGATCCCTTCAAACCAGCACCCGTGCCGGGAACTGCGCCGACGCAATACACGATCAAAGGCATCATCAGTGTCGCCGAAACAGCCGAAGTGGACTCCGACACCAATGATGTCCAAGCGACCTACAAAGGCAATGACAGCGCCGCTACGGCACAGGCCATCAACAACCCGGCCTTATTGGTCGGCCACCTGACCTTTCAGAACCAAGGGCCTGCCGGCCCCAATCGCACCCAAGGCGATTTGGCTGATTTCTTCAAACTTGGATTAACGGCCGGTCAGGTGATCGAGCTTGAATTTTCCTCGGACCCCAGCGTGATCGATATCGATCTTTTTGTGCGAAGAGCGAACGGTACCAGCGCCGGCCCGATTCTCGGTCAGTCGGTCGGCGAGAATCGTTATGAGTGCATCCGCATAACGACCACCGGTGACTATTTTGTGAGTGCCGAAATCTTCCAGCCCACCAGCCAGGGCGACACCGTCTATCAAATGCGAATCTCCGCGCCCGGTGCCACAGCGACCTGCGCCAATGCCAGCGCCCAGAATGAATCGAACATTATTGCGACGCAGATTCTTGCGAAACCCATTGCGATTAATGCGCAACTCAAAAGTGCATCGACCGCGCTGGTCAGTGCCCGCCTGTTGTCGCCTGAGATCGCCAATCGCATCGGCCCCAGCCTGTATGAAATGCCGGTGCTGGTGTCAGAGCGCGCGCTAGCCCTGCGATCGGTCAAGCGATTGGATCGGGGGATTAATTCCGACGCCGCCGACGCGCTGTCCTACAGCAGCGAACAAGACGCCTCGCTGGACGGCCAATCGCGCGCCGTTTTGCAAACCATTGCTTATGCCAAGGTCATGAAACGCAGCGGAAACTTCGAGTATGCGTTTCCGAATTTTCGGGTAAAAACGTCGCAAACCACGACTCCGGTGGGAACCTTTCCACCTAACGATCGCGACTATTCGCGGCAACGCTGGCACTACGAAGTGATCTCGCTGCCGGCTGCGATGAATACCTTGCAAGCGATGGCGGCCCAGCCCACCCGGCGGCCAATTGTCGCGGTTATTGATACCGGAATCGTCAGCAATCACCCCGATCTTGCCGGCAACATCATCCCCGGATACGACTTTGTATCGTCCACCACCACCTCGGGCGACGGCAATGGCCGGGACTCGAACCCGGATGATGCTGCAAGGGCCAACAGCAATCCGAGTTTTCACGGCTCGCATGTCGCCGGAACCGTTGGTGCAGTGGCGTTCAATGGCATCGGCGGCACCGGCGTGGCACCGATGTCGCGACTGATGCCGATCAGAGCACTGGGCGAAGGTGGTAGCGGAAACTTCTCGGATATCGTGCAAAGCATTCTGTTCGCAGCCGGCCTGCCGAACGACTCGGGCACCGTTCCGGCCGAACGCGCCGACGTCATCAATCTGAGTCTCGGTGGACAACAAAGCTGCCCGGCGGAATTGCGCGATATTTTTGATCGGGTCAGGGCGCAAGGCTCGGTCGTCGTCGCCGCCGCTGGTAACGAATCCGAGCAAACCGTCTTCACACCGGTCGGCGTGCCGGCAAACTGCTCTGGCGTCATTTCCGTCGCCGCAGTGAACGCCACCCGTGGTCGCGCCTTCTACTCGAACGTCGGCTCGGAGAATGCGATTGCAGCGCCCGGCGGTGATGTCACCAAGTCAACCACCGGCACCGGTGATCCTGATGGCATCTTCAGCACCGTTGCCGGATTCCAGGCCGGCGTTCGAACGCCCACCTATACTCACCTGATGGGCACCTCCATGGCCGCGCCGCATGTCGCCGGTGTGATCGCACTGATGCGCTGGGTCAACCCGAATCTATCGGTCACGCAGATTGACAGTTTGATCAGAGGCGGAACAATTTCTGACGACCTCGGTGCAACCGGCACCGACCCGCAGTTTGGTGCCGGACTCATTAATGCAAAACGGGCGGTCGATGCCGCCATTGCCTCGTTGGGTGGCGGCACTACGCCGCCGCCGGTCGCCGGTCAAATTGAACCGTCACCGTCCAGCGTGTCGTTTGGCGCGACCCGTACCGAGGCAGAACTGTTGCTCAGGCGGGTTGGCACCACCACCGATCGCGTAGTGTCGGTGGCCTCGAGCCTGCCGTCAATCACGGTGGCACCGAAACCGGGTGCGGTTGACGCCAACGGATTGGGCACCTACCTATTAACTGTGAATCGGAGCACACTGAGCTTGGGTGCCGCCACGTTCGGACAAGTTAATGTCACGACCGCAACCCGCAGCTTCGCGGTCCCACTGAACGCCGACCGCCGGCCGGCCGGTGCCGCAATCGGCAGTTATGGACCGGTCTACATCACCGCCACCGACGCAGACGACCCCAACTTTACGCCGGTCGCCGGCACGTTTGTTGCGACGCCCGTGAATGGCGAATATGCGTATACCCTGCAAGTGGGCAGCACCTCGACACCGGCACCGGGCAAGCTGCTGATCTTTGGCGGTGGTGACATTGACAATGATGATCGTATTTGTAATCGTGGTGAGCCCTGCGGTGCCTATCCGACCTTAGGAAATACGATTGAAGTCATTCAGCCCCGAAGTAGCGTCGTGGAAAACATCAACTTTTCGGTCACGCCGTATGGTGGCATTAATCCGAATGCGGCCGCTGTTTCTGTGCGGGGTAATACCGGCGCGTCAGGGCTGGGCAAATTTAATACCAGCCCTTACGTCGACAGTCCAGGCGCAAGAGCACTTAAATGAGGCGAGCGATGAACATTGAACAATACCTTGGCGGGCCGCTCAAATGCATCGCCGCCCTGCTCGGTAGCGCCGTGACCCTGGCGGCCTGCAACACCTCTGCTTTATCCGACACCACCGGCGCAACCCCGGTCGCGTTGGTCAAGGTTGAGAGTTTTGCAATCTGCCCTGATGACACTCGGGACTCCGGCGTAAAACTGCTGGACAGCGCGAAGGCCTGGCAAGGATTTGTTGACAGCGCAGCTCAACGAGCACCGGGTCTGGTGGAGTGGAAGCCAAACTTTGCGAGCTCCCGAATGGTTCTCGTTAAATTAGGGTCGAAGCCGAGCGCTGGATTCAGTGTGAATGCCATCGACGCAAAATTCAAACCGGGCAGTGACGAACTCATCTTGACGGTGCAATCCACCAAGCCCGAACCGGGCAACCTGAATGCCAGTGTGCTCACCAGTCCTTGTTTGCTGGCGAACCTGGCGCATGCCAAGTTCAAAACACTGACTGTTCTTGATTTGACTGAGGGCAAGACGCTTGGGCCAAAATAGGTGACTTCAGTGCCCACTTCCGTGCTGCAGGCATTCACCGGTTTATCGCGCGACGAACAGGAAGTGCTCGACCAGGCCAACGACTTTGCGCGCAAGGAGTTGTACCCGCTCGCGCCGCGTATGGACAACGAGGAGTGGTGGCCACCTGATGTTTTCCCGCTGATCGGCAAGACCGGCTATTTCGGCGTGACCGCGCCAACTGAGTACGGCGGCGCCGGCATGGATCTATTTGCCAGTGGGCTGGTAGCGCAGGCGTTTGCACGCTGGAATCATGCGCTGGCGCTTTCCTGGGTCGCGCATGAAAACCTGTGCGCCAACAACATCCTGCGCAATGCCAATGCAGCGCAGCGAGCCCGCTATCTGCCGGGTCTGTGCAGCGGCCAGTCGATCGGCGCGCTCGGCCTGACCGAGCCAGGTGCCGGTTCGGACGCGCTCGGTTCGATGAGCACCACCGCGCGCCGCGACGGCGACCATTACCTGCTGAACGGCAGCAAGCTCTACATCACCAACGGCCCGGTTGCCGACGTGCTGCTGATTTATGCGAAGACCGACAAGGAACGCGGCGCACAGGGCATTTCCGCCTTCATCGTTGAGAAGGGCTTTGCGGGATTCCAAGTCGCACAGAAGCTGACCAAGATGGGGTTTCGCGGCAGCCAGACTGCCGAACTGGTGTTCAACGATTGCCAGGTACCGGCCGAGAACCTGGTCGGCGAAGAGAACCGCGGCGTCAAGGTTGTCATGAGCGGACTCGACCTGGAGCGCGCCCTGATCTCGCCCTTGTGCCTGGGCATCGCTGAGCGCGCGCTCGAGTTGTCGATCGACTACGCGCGTACGCGCAAGCAATTCGGCCAGCCGATTGCGAGCTTTCAGATGATTCAATCAAAGATCGCCGATATCTATGTCTGGGTCGAGGCCATGCGCCTGTTCACCTACCAGGGTCTGCGCGCAGCCAACCTGGTCGAGAGCGGCGAAGGCGGCCGTGGCGAGATCCACAAATTGACCGCCGCTTCGATCATGTTCACCGCCGAAACGCTGAACAAGGTGCTGAACGAAGCGATGCAGATCCACGGCGGTAGCGGCTACATCTGGGAATCGGAGATCAATCGCCTTTATCGCAGTATCAAGTTGCTTGAAATTGGTGCCGGTACCACCGAAGTACGCAAGCTCATCATCAGTCGTGAGTTGCTCGCATGAGTGAGATTCCGTCGGCACCGGTCATTACCGCCGAAGACCTGTGGCAGGCCGAGACGGTGTACCGGACTGACTTGTTCGCCGGTAAGGTGGTACTGGTGTCTGGCGGCGGCAGTGGTCTGGGTCGTGCCATCGCACTCTTGTTCGCAAGGCTGGGCGCAAAGGTCGCCATTTGCGGGCGCACCGCAGAAAAGATCGATCGGGTGGCCGAGTTTGGCAACGCCAATGGCGCGCAGATGATCGCCATCGCCGCCAACATTCGCGAGCCAGATGAAGTCACTGCGCTGTTTGACCAGGTTCACGAGGAACTGGGCTCGCTTGACGTGCTGATCAACAACGCCGGCGGGCAATTTCCACAAGCCGCTATCGACTTTTCGATCAAGGGCTGGAACACGGTGATCAGCAATAACCTGAACGGTACCTGGTACATGATGCAGCAGGCCGCGCAGCGCTGGCGTGATCAGCAGCGCACCGGCATCATTACCAACATCGTCGTGGTGGCTGATCGCGGTATGCCGGGCGTCGCTCACACCGTCGCGGCGCGAGCGGGCGTCATCGGCTTGACCCGTACCGTGGCGGTCGAGTGGGCACCGCTGGGAATTCGCGTCAATTGCATTGCACCGGGTCTGATCGGTACCGAAGGTCTGGCGGTGTATCCGCCAGCCGCATTCAAGGAGTTCCCCAAGGCAAACCCGATGAAACACTGGGGAACGCCGATGGATATCGCCGAGGCCTGCTGCTATCTGGCGGCACCGTCAGGCAAATTTATCACCGGAGAGGTCATGACCATCGACGGTGGTGGTCGCCTGTGGGGTGAATTGTGGACCGCTGGCAGGCCTGAATATTTCAGTTCATAAGTTCGAAGACAATATCCTGTGCTCCTTCCCAAAGGACCTTGCGACCCAGCGCTCGCAACTGCTCCCGGCCTTCGACGATGGTTAGGAAATGATTGCCTGCCAGGGTACCCATCTTGCTGGCGAAACTGCACGCGCCGTAGGCCAGAATGATCTCCGTCTCGCTATAGCCGCCGGGGTAAAACAGGATGTCACCCACCGATGGATGACTCGTGTGATTCTCGAATCCGACCCCCAACTCGAAGTTGCCGAGCGGCACCCAGGCGCCTTCGCCGCTCCATCGGACGTGAATCAACTTCTGCCGATAGGGCAACAGGTTCATGAAGGCCGCCACGGTTTTCGGCGCGTCGACATGGGTTTCGGCAACGAACGACAGGCCGCCCGCAGTAATTTTGATGCGTGACATGAACTTGTTTTCTCCGAGGCTAAGGTAGTTACGCCAGGCCGAGGTTTGAGCGCGCTTCAGCCATTGGCTCAGTCGACCAACTGCCGCGCCAATTGATTGTGCCGCTCGATCAGCGGTGGCAGATCCACGGTCGTCAATTGGCCGTGGCGTACGACCACCCGGCCGTTGACGACTGTGTAGGCGGCCTGTGCACTGGCGCATAACAACAGAGCGCCAACCGGATCGTGAACCGCGCCCCCCGCCATCGACAAGGTGCGCAGATCGAACAACGCAAAGTCTGCACATTGACCCGCCGCCAGGTATCCAATGTCGCTGCGCCCCAGCACCTGGGCGCCCCCGCGAGTGGCAATGCGCAAACTGTCTCTCGCCGTCATTTCGGCCGGCCCCAGGTCACAACCATATTTGAGCTGCCCGCTCGCATCTTTTTCGGATGCGCGCAACGAGCGTCCGACGCGCGCCAACAGCATCGCCTGTCGAGCTTCGTTGAGCAGGTGCGCTGCGTCATTGCTGGCACTGCCATCGACCCCCAATCCGACCGGCACACCGGCGTTGAGCAGGCGTCGAATCGGCGCAATACCACTGGCCAGGCGCATATTGCTGCACGGGCAATGAGCGACGCCCGTGCGACTGGCCGCGAACAAAGTGATGCCATGATCATCAAGCTTCACGCAGTGCGCATGCCAGACATCAGGCCCCAGCCAGCCGAGGTCCTCGGCGTATTGCGCCGGGCAGCAGCCGAACTTCGCCAGCGAATAGGCGATGTCATGATCGTTCTCGGCCAGATGGGTGTGCAATCGCACACCGTACCTGCGCGCCAACAAGGCGGACTCACGCATCAGTTCACGGCTGACACTGAATGGCGAGCACGGCGCAACGGCAATCTGCGTCATTGATCCCCAGGCGGCATCGTGATGTTGCTCGATCAGCCGTTGTGTGTCCTTCAGAATCACATCCTCAGCCTCGACCACTGAATCCGGCGGCAGGCCGCCCGCCGATTGGCCAACGCTCATGCTGCCGCGGGTTGCGGTGAACCGCAAACCAATCGCGCGCGCCGCTTCAATACTGTCGTCCAGGCGAGCGCCATTCGGGAACATGTAGAGATGATCGCTGCTGGTGGTGCAACCCGAAAGTAACAACTCTGCGCAGGCAATTTGAGTCGACACCTGAATCATCTCCGGCGTCAGGCCTGCCCAGATCGGATAAAGGCCCTTTAACCAACTGAATAATTCGGCATCCTGCACGCCACGCACCGCGCGGGTCAGCGATTGGTACATGTGATGGTGCGTGTTGACAAGTCCGGGAATCACCACATGACCGCGCGCATTGATGGTCTCATCGGCGCTGGCGGCCAAATCGGCTGGCAGCGCCGATGTCGGACCGATCCATTCAATCCTGTTCGCGCGCACAAACATCGACGCGCGGGCCAGCTCACCCAAGCTCGAGTCCTGGGTAGCAATGCAGTCGGCATCGAGAATTAGTAGACTGGCCATGCCGCGACTTTGACTCCCCGGCTCAAACGATCCGCACGATCCGCACCCTCAATTCTGGCAGGCCGTCGATGTGACAGTCAATCACATCGCCCTTCACGACCGGACTAACGTTCTCTGGCGTACTCGAATAAATAATATCGCCGGCTCGCAATTCGAACGCCTCCGAGAGCTTGCTGATTTGTTCGGCCACCGACCCTGGCCACCGGATGTATCGGCCCGACCGGCGCAGACTGATCGAAACTCTTGCCAATTTCCCAGGGTCTTTTCTGATCGCCCATGGCCCGCCGCAAATCGCGCCGCGTCATGTCAAGGCCGATCGCATAGCCGTAAACGAGTTCTAGCGCGCGATCGATCGAAATATCGCGTCCACCCTTGTCAAGCGCGGCCACCAACTCGACTTCGTAACTTCGGTGGTACCGCCGGGTGCCGAAAAAGGAAAAGCTGCGCTTGGAATTCGTATACCACTTTTCCTCAACAGATCCTCGGGGCGCGTCGAGCGGGTCGTTCATTCTTTCCGACGTGGAGGCGCAACGAATCCGAAACTTTGAGTACAGTAGTACAAAAGCTGAAACGCGAGAGCCTTTGCAGTTTCTCTGGTGCGAAATTTGTGACGCAATAGTTCACAGTGGTTCGGGTTCTTCGGGTCAGTTTCCAACGCCGGCCGCATTACGATTTCGAGATCATTTTCCTGAAGTATTGACACACGTATCGCTCCCCAGCCCGCAAACTCTGCACCACGCTTCTGCATCTGCGCCCTAGCAATTTGGTCACATTGCTCCACAAGCCCTTTTTCCGGATTCCCAGAACGTCCAATTCGGTCAAAAGATAGATCACTTTCAAGACGTGAATCCAGGAACGCCTTGTATCGAACGTCGATTTTGCCGCCGTTTTGTTTTATTTCGCCTGGGGAAAGCTGTCTTCCGACGACGTCGCTACGTCCGAGCGCTGCACCACTATCTATCGGTTGATCAGCGGGCATTATTCTTTAGCGCGAGAGAGAACTGAAAGCCATAAGCGCAGCATGCGTCGAAAATGTCTGACTTGGCAAAGAGCAAGATAGGAACTTGCCATCATCGTGCCACAACATCTGGAAGGAATCTGGGCCAACAATACAGACAAGCATCTCGGGTCGATTTCGGAATTCGACTGCGATTGAGCCATCATCCATCTCGTAAGAGTCGGTCGCGTCTTGATGCTGGCTCAAAGTTTCGACTATTTCCGCTTGCGAAGTCTCTCTAGCCTGCCACTCACCCAGAAGTATGGAAGTCGCTTCCTTAAGGGAAGACGTGGCTGAGAAATGAGATCCAACGGAAAATAAGTTATCGTAATTTAAGAAGGCATTCGCAACCACCTCTAGATTCGGCACAGCACGAGCGGCTGCTACAAAGTGATGCCCGATTCTTAGTTCTCTCGGATTAGAGCTTTGCGCCCTTGCAAAACTAGCGAAATACTTGGCAACTGTCGCGACTGAAATCGATTCGACTTGCTCTACCTCGATCGGAGCCGCTACCGATGCAACTGCGCCGGGATTAATCTCCGAAGCCGTTATCGCTTGACTCAGCGAAGACAGAACCATCGCCCTGGGCGTATAGTCCGCGAGAACCGTACTACTTAAAGCGTTCATAAAGTTCGCCTTGGATCAGATTCATAAAAATCTCGTGCGCTCGATCGTGTGCTGAACCAATCCAGCGCTCAGGGTTGTCTACGAACAATCTTACGTCCTCCCCCCTAGACACGACTAGAACTTGCCACAGCAAAACAGCCTTACCCCCAACATTTCCCGGGGAAACGATGACACCACAACGGCCAACGGGATCCGAACATACAAACGAAACATCCAACCCTGCCGAATCAAGCATCGAGCCTAGGGTGCCCGATCTAAAAAAAAGCTCTGGGACCTCGACACGAATGCCCAGCCTTGAAGCGACCACTGAAAGCGGCTCTCCGTCCAGAGGAATTGAATTCACAAATCGAATAGAAACGTCGGCGATGGGTCCACGTTTGTCTGGGTGTTGATCGAAAATCGCAATCAGCGTGCGATAGGAATCTACGCATTGGGATTGAAACTGTTGCGGATCGTACCCGACCGCTTGATTATGGGTGAACACCCCAGGGCCCACTTGAATTATCGGAAATTTGTCTGGCTGAACTCGAAACTGATGCTGTACTTGGTAGGGTATCTGCATGCTCACCCACGGCCCTTGGCTCTGCACCAACGGAACAT
>JANORY010000323.1:0-1463 GCA_031415535.1 Burkholderiales bacterium
CCATATGGATCGTTGATTTTTTTGTGACCGGCGACGGTCCCTGCCATTTGTACAATTCTAAAATCTTGTTGGACTGGCACACCCATGCTAATCGCGATTTTTATCAGATTTTTTATATTTTTAGTACCAATTTTGATCCCAATTGGTTGTTCAACCTGATTACGGCACCATTGCTGGCGTTTTTGTCCCCGGCAGCAGCCGAAAAATCTTTTTTGGCCGGTTACATCTTGTGTTTTGCTTTTGGGTTCCGTTATTTTTTGCGTCAAATCAACCGGCAAATAGACCAAACGCTCACCCGCGTCAACGGCGGGCCGGCACCTCGTGCGTTGCCGTCCTTGCCGTTGAGTGAAGAGGGCGGTCAGTTGGTGATCGCAGGACCGTTCAGCAGCAAACCAGGTGCTTCGACCTGATCGATTAACAGCCACCACACAGACGGGCAAGACTTTGACAGAAACTACATTCAAAGTCACAAGATTTACAGACACAACAAAGCAGTACCCACCAGGAGGATGAGGATGACAAAGTTCAAACTGAGTATCATTTGTAGTGCGTTGATGCTGGCGTCGGCTGTTTCGATTGCTCAACAGTTGCCGGCCTATTCGCCGGTGACCGATGCGCGATTGCGAAATCCCGAACCTGGTAATTGGTTGCACTACCGAGGCAACTATCAGGGCTGGGGCTATAGCCCGCTCGCCAAGATCAACACTTCAAACGTCGGCAAGCTGCAGCTCGCCTGGTCGTATTCGACCGGACAAGTCGAAGGCCATCAATCTCCGCCGTTCGTCAACAATGGCTACATGTTCGTGACAACGCCCGGAGCGCAGCTCATCGCGTTGAATGCCGCCACAGGCGCTGAGTTGTGGCGCTACAAGAAAGAGATTCCAGCCGAATTTTTGCAACTACATCCGACCAATCGTGGCGTTGCCTTGTATGGTGACAAGGTCTATGTGGCCACCGTCGATGCACACCTGGTTGCGCTCGATGCGAAGAGCGGCAAGGTGCTCTGGACCAAACAAGTCGGTGATTGGAAGGCGCTCCAATACATTACCCTTGCACCGCTGGTTGCCAAGGGCAAGATCATGGTTGGCTCGTCAGGTGGCGAGACGGGTGTGCGTGGTTATGTCGCCGCGTTCGATTCCGAAACGGGTAACGAGGCTTGGCGCACCTACACGACCGCGGCACCTGGCGAGCCAGGGGGTGATACCTGGCCCGGCGATACACACAAAAATGGCGGTGGTTCGATCTGGATCACCGGCACCTACGATCCGGAAACGAACTTGTCGTTCTGGGGCACAGGTAACCCGGCACCGTGGCCGACCGAAGGGCGCAAGGGCGATAACCTGTACACCACCTCGGTGATTGCGCTCGACGTCGATACCGGAAAACTCAAGGGGCATCATCAGTATCACCATAACGATGCCTGGGACTGGGACGAAGTTTCGGCACCGCTACTGATTGACACC
>JANORY010000324.1:0-1223 GCA_031415535.1 Burkholderiales bacterium
CGAGACGAGAAGTAGCTTCTCGCACTCGCGCTTCACCAGGCTTCGGTTCAAGCGCAGCGTTCTGGGCTTAGTTTTGGTTCGAGCGTGGGAGTTAATCGATGGTTAGCGAACGGCAAGTTCTTCCGGGCAACGGCATCTGGATTGCAGCGGTGAATCGATCGGTAGTGCGGACAAACGGTGCGGATCGCGCAGTAGTGCGACTGCGTCAATGCTCGCGCCGTGCTTGGGGGTCAATTCACCGGTATAACTTTACGTTGCACACGGACAAGTTTCACAGGCTCGCGCGTAGTGGCTGCGCTGTCGCGCCGGTGCGCGAGCCTGTGAAACTTGCCGGTGAACTTGGACGTTAGTACGCGCTCGACGTCGTTGGAGGTTTGTCGCGATTGGAACACTGCGATCGGAGTACAGTCGTGCAGGTGCCATCGGGCACGACATGCCGAAGTAGGTGTTGGTATCGACGAAGTAGCAGTCAAAAGTGGGTTCAGTGGCCAGAGTTGGTTCCGTCGGAATTGCTCAATAGGTATTTGCTTTCTTGTAGCGAGAAACGCCCGCCGGTACCATGCGCTTGAATTCAGCGCTTTGTAACGAAGAGCAGTGCGAAGTCAGTGGCAGGCGGGGATTCGTGATCGACAGGTGAGTGACCGAGTCGGACAGGTTCTTACCCTGTAGGGCACGAACGCAGTAATTTGTAGCAACGTGAGTTTGCGAAGTTGGTACGGGTTGACGACATTGGCAGCGGTTTCAGTTTGTTTGGCCCTGCCACAGTCGTGCCATGGCGAGGGCAGGTGCCCTGAATTTGGGGCAGGTGCTTTGCGAAGAAGTGCGATGCCAAGGCGTTGCCCGCTCGGGAACTGAATTCGCAATGCAGAGTCACCCGGCGCTGAATTGAGCGGACCGAAGGAGAGTTACTCGATGGGGAGCAAGGCGATGCGCAAGAAGCAACCGGGAGGCGAGTGTGCGGAGGCAAAGTGTTTGTGTTGCGTAGTCAGCTCACCCGTACTAACTTGGCTTTGCAGCGGACACCACGGCGTTCTGCGGCGAGTCTTCGATCCAGGGCGTGCCGCCGTGGCGACGCTGAAATAGGACGTTAGGTGTCTCCGGCACCGACAGGTGGTGCTGTATTGACATATATGCATATTGTGCACAGAATAGAGGATGGCGATCGAATTCGATCCGAAGAAAGATGTAGCGAATATTCGGAAGCACGGAATTTCGCTGACGGA
>JANORY010000325.1:0-1329 GCA_031415535.1 Burkholderiales bacterium
CCGTTTCGAACGATTCGGCGCTCGCACCTGATTCGTCTGTGTCTGCCGAAATCAAATCCTGCGAATCGGCAAGTGCTTCAAGCGCCGGGCGATCCTGCGGCTTGGTAGCGGGAGAGCGAGAACTGGACGCCATGGCAGGCCGATGTTTTAACTAAGAGTCATTGATTTTAAACCGTATTTCACGGCCCGACTAATCGCTCGGTTGACACAATCTTTCGAACCAAAAGCCTAAATTTTCTGGGTCAATTCGGCCCCCTTCAAGCGCGTTTCGGGGTATGCTCCCGCTCCCGTCACGAGCCTGAACTCGGAAAGGAATAGTGGATGTCTGATCTGGGTCGCCGCGCCTACCTGACCCCTTCGCAGGCGCAACTTTCAGTGTCGGCCTATTTCGACGAACGCGCCTATCGCGACGAAATCAGGACGCTGTTCAAGGCTGGCCCGGGCTATCTGGGTCACGAACTCATGGTGCCGAACATCGGCGATTACCACGTGCTGGACGCAGAGAACGGCGGCCGCATTCTGGTGCGCGGGGCCGATGGGCAAAACGGTATCGAATGCCTGTCCAATGTCTGCCGACACCGCCAGGCGATCATGTTATCGGGGCGCGGCAATGCCCAGCACATTGTTTGTCCCTTGCATCGCTGGACCTACGATTTGAACGGCAAGCTACTCGGTGCGCCGCATTTCGAGCAACAACCCTGCCTGAATCTGGGCCGCTCAGCGCTGCAAAATTGGCAGGGGCTGCTGTTCGAGGGTCCGCGCGACGTGGCGCGTGATCTCGGCAAGCTGGGCATCAAGGGTGATCTCGATTTCTCGGGGCACTTGCTCGACCGGGTCGAGGTTCATGAATGTGATTACAACTGGAAAACCTTCATTGAGGTCCACCTCGAGGACTACCATGTCGCGCCGTTTCACCCGGGGCTGGGCAAATTCGTCAATTGCGAGAACCTGAGCTGGGAATTTGGCGATTGGTATTCGGTACAGACCGTCGGTGTTCATAAGGATCTGCAGCAGGCTGGCAGCAGCGTCTACCGCAACTGGCAGGACCAGGTGCTGCGGTATCGCGGCGGCAGCGTGCCAAAGTATGGTGCCATCTGGCTGACCTACTATCCGAACGTCATGGTCGAGTGGTATCCGCACGTGCTGGTGGTCTCGACCCTGATTCCGCGTGGGCCGCGCCAGACCACTAACATTATCGAGTTCTACTACCCGGAAGAAATTGTGCTGTTTGAGCGCGAATTTGTCGAAGCCGAGCGCGCCGCTTATCGCGAGACGCAGGGCGAAGACGACGAAATCGCCCGCCGCATGGACGCTGGCCGCAAGGCCTTG
>JANORY010000326.1:0-1427 GCA_031415535.1 Burkholderiales bacterium
CCGTTTCCTTTCCCAAAACCGCTCATCGAACAATCGTGATGTCCCCTTTTTCTTTCAGCGTGCGCGGCTGCCCGCAAACTTCCACCGTCGCTTCAACGAGCCAGACGAACACGCCGGGGTTCATTTTTTTGTCGCGATATCGGCCATCCCAGCTTGCCTGCGGGTCGGTTGATTCGAACACCCGATTGCCCCAACGGTCGAACACTTGTGCCTGAAAATCAATGACTTGTGTCTGGTTTGCCCACAAAATTTGCCAGTTGGCGTTCATCGTTCCTTCGGGTGCGAAGGCGTTTGGCGCGTAAAAAATGGAGCCGATTGTCGTGTCGTCGAACGTGATTTCAACCCGTTTTTCAGCCGTTTCGCACTCGTTTTTTGCCTCGAAAACGTAGCCGCCTGCCATCGAAACCGGCAGGCCGAGCGACTGGCCAAGCGAAATTCCGGCTCCATCTTTCCATTCAAAACTGACCGCCGGGCCGCCGCCTGAAACGGTCGGAAAAAGCTTAATTTGGTGGCTGTCGCAGGTAATTTGCGGGTCGGGCTGGTCGTTGGCGAGCGGCTGGACGGCTGGCAAACTGAACGGCTCTTCGATGAGGCAACCGTTCGCGTCGCGGATTTCGAGGGTCGCCGGGCCTGCCGCGAGGTTCAAAAAAATGGCCGAATCCTGCCAGGCTCCGCCGTTCAACGAAAACTCGAACGGCAACGCCCCGTTCAGCCCCTCAACGAGGAGGCCGCCAGTTGGTTTGCCGAGGCAGGACGTGTCCATTTTCAGGGAGAAACCTATTGCTGGCGTGGCCAAAACCGAGACCGTCACGAGCGAATCGCAGCCCGCCACATTGGTCAAATTGAACGTCTCGACATCGCCGTCGTACAACGGAAAGCCCTGATAATCAACCGATTGGCCATCGCAAACGGAGAGCGCGAGGCTCGCCGTCGTCGGCAATAATTCATCGACGACGACGGTGATGAGCGAGTCGCAACCATTCAAAGTCTGCAGGAGGAAATTGGCCGTCTGGCCAGCCTGGATTTGATTGTTTTCCCAGGTTGCCGTGTTGCCGGAGCAGGCCGAAAGTTGGATTAAAGTCGGCTGCGGCACCCCGAATTCATTGACCGAAACGGTCAGAATGGAGTCGCAACCGAGCGGCGTTTGCAGGAAAAAGACGTTGGATTGACCTGCTTTCAGCCATTCGTTTTGTGTAAAAATGGAGTCGCCGGGGCAAACCGAAAGTTGCAGCGCAGCCAAAACCGGCGGCGACGAAACAACCGAAACAGTCACTACCGAATCGCAACCGCTGGCCGCCGATTGCAGCAAAACGGTGGTCGTCGTGCCGACCGCGAGCGTCAGATTTCCATACACAACCGGTGCGCAGGAAGTCAGTTGCAGGCTCGACGGGGCGGGCAGGGCGATGGTCGCCACGTTCACGGTCACG
>JANORY010000327.1:0-3395 GCA_031415535.1 Burkholderiales bacterium
CGCTCGCCTTCTTCATCGCCTCGGTTGCTTCGCTCACGCTCAGCAGCAAAGTGGTTCGGTACGAACTCATGGCGCCGGTGGCACCAATCGCCATCGACATGGCCGCTGCGCTGACCGCATCGGGCATCTCCGCGATCACCACGAAGTCGTATTCGGCGAACGCCAACCAGAATCCATGAAGTTTCCCGCCCATTTTTTCAAGCATCGGCTTGATTGCAGCCGCACGGTCTTGTGGGTTCTTGACCATCGCCGCCACGGTCGCTGCGCCATAAGAGCCTTGTACAAGATAAAACGCCATGATCATTCCTCCGGATATGCGCGACATTGCGCCAGAATATCCTACGCTTTCAGCCCCGGAAAACGCAATCCTTAAAGCGGATGAATTCCCGCTTTCGCCCGACTGGTTTTGCTCGTAAGCTTACGAGCACTGGGCTAGGGCGGCAGTGAAAATAATCGTCTTCGGTCCAACGGACGGCACCGGACGGCACCGGACGGCAGCTCATCGCACAGGCGCACACTGCGGGCCACGACGTGACGGCCTTCGCGCGAAATACGGAATCCATTCCAGCCCGACCCCGACTGACGATCGTCGCTGGAAACACACCCGATGCAGGCCGGGTCGGCGACGCGATGGCCGGTCACGCTGTCGTGCTCTTCGCGCTGGGCGGGCGTCCGTGGCGACGCAAAGAACGAGTCTGTTCGACTGCGATGAAAAATATCATTGGTGGATAGGATTTTTAAACACTGTTTTCGCCGGACGTTTGCGACTCAAAGCGGCTCAAGGCTTAAGGCCCGATCCGAGCAGACTCTAACCCGGACTGGCCTGGACACAGCCGCTCGCACAGCCCACTGTTGCGGGCCACTCAAGGCAAGGGATCGGGTCTGGATCGGAATCGCCGCGATGATCTTCAGCTCGCCGCCACAGTTCGGGCAGTGCTCAAGGTCGAGATCAAAGACGCGCTTGAGCAAACCAGTCCAACTCGGCCGCACTGGCCGGTGCGCACAGAGCACCTCGCCCGTTTCTGGTGGCGCTGCCGGCGGGGGTTCGGGAACTTTTGGCACCACCTGCGCGCGCAGCTTGGCCGAATTTGGGTAACTGACGGTGCCAGCACCCCAGGCAAGCGAATCAGGTGTAATCGCGGCCTGGGCACCAACGCCGCCAGCCGCTGCATGAACGTAAGCGGTGACATCACCAGGTGTGTGGTGCCGTCGCGCCAAGGAGTCTTTAACGTCAGCACCACTTGACCGGTGCCGTTGACGCCGGCTGGCAAGTGCCAGTCAGAACCGACAGCGCCTTCACCAAGGCCAGGATCGAAGGCATCGACGACGTCCGCGTAAAAACCGAACTCGCCGCCGCAAGGTCGTCGTCATCACCGGCTTCTGTCACTGCTGGATGAATAATCCCCCAGTCACCGACCTGTACACAAGGCCGAAATGTTTCATCGCCGAGATCAAACGGCGTACTATTTTAATGACCCAATGAACCAGCGCCCCTGTTGGCGCGCTATTGACGGGACATCAGCACGACCGGACAATCACCACGGCCGAACATTTCGATCAAATTTAAGGAGGACCCATGAACCCATTCGACGGATCCGCAATCAAAGCACTGCTCAACAGCGCGGTCGCAAAAGGCGCAGTGCACGGCGTAGCAGCAATAGTCGTCGGCCGCGACGGCCCGCTGTTCCAGCACGCCGCCGGCGAGGCGAACGGGGGCACGATGTTCCGCAACGCGTCGATGACCAAGGCGGTCGCCACCACGGCCGCGCTGCAACTGGTTGAGCAGGGACTGCTCGGCCTGGACACCACAGTCGAATCGATCCTGCCCGAATTCGGGCAGATGAAGGTGCTCGACGGCTTCGACGGCGACACACCGCGCCTGCGCGCACCGGCCAGCAAGGCCACGGTCCGCCAGTTGATGACGCACTCGGCGGGCCTGGGCTACTTTTTCCTCAGCGAGAATCTGATGCGCTATCACATGCTCACCGGCGAACCGATACCGCTGTCGGGTCTGAAGCGCAGCCTGTCGGTGCCGCTGATCAACGACCCCGGCACCGCCTGGGCCTACGGTGTGAACACCGACTGGCTGGGCCTCATCGTCGAGAAGATCTCGGGCCTGACGCTGAGCACGTATCTGCAGGAGCACGTTTACGGCAAGCTCGGCATGAGCGATTCGACCTTTGCGCCGAGCGCCGAACAGCGCGGCCGACTACTGCGCGTCATGCAGCGCCAGGCCGACGGCACGCTCGCGCCCTCGGCGAGCGATCTTCCGCCCACATCCGAATGGGATGCCGCCGGCCACGGCTCGTACGGCACCGTCCAGGATTACGGTCGCTTCGTGCAGGCCTGGCTGAACGACGGCGCGGGGATCCTCAAACCGGCGACCGTACAGATGGCGCTGACCAACCAGCTGGGCCAGATCAAGCTGCCCGAGCTGCTGAAGTCGCAGGTGCCCGAGCTGTCCAATGACGTACCCGCGCTGCCGGTGCCGCAGACCTGGGGCCTGGGTTTTCACCTCACACTCGTCGACCTGCCCGGCATGCGCAGCGCCGGCACCGGCGATTGGGCCGGCGTGTTCAATTCGTACTACTGGATCGACCGCGAGCGCGGCGTCGGTGGCGTGCTGATGACGCAACTGCTGCCGTTTTTCGATGCGCGCGTGATCGAGACCCTGGTCGGCTTCGAGATGGCGGTTTACCAGCAGGTGGGCGCCAAGGTGCCGGCGCTGGTGTGACGCGCGGCGCGGCTCACGATGCTCAACGCTGTGCGTCGCGCCGGCTCATACCACTCGAACTTCCGGACTCGAGTATTCACACAAGGAGGTTTCCGATGAATTTCGAAATGTGGTTCGTAAGAACCTTATTGACTGTCGGCCTCCTGACTACGACTGCGGCGCGAGCGTGGACAATTGAACTACGTGATCTCTACCGCTATCAGCAATACCGGTTACGTGGTGGGTTGGGGTCAGATCTCCACAGGGCAAACTCGCGCGTTCGTCCGATGCCCAAGTGGAACAGTGTTCGTCATGGGCACCTTCGGCGGTTCGGTCAGCAGGGCCTTGGCAGTCAGTGACAACTGTGTCGTGGTCGGTTACGCAAGCTTCTCAGACGGCACTCAGCGGCCCTTCATATCCTCGGACGCGGGCAGCTCAATGAGTGCAATCCCGTTGTTTCCCGGTTGGAGCGGTGGCGAAGCGCGCGCGGTCCGACCCAACGGTAGTGTGGCTGGCGGTTGGGCGCATAAAAGTAACTTTTTCCTTTCGAGCAATCGACCCTTCCACTTCAGCAACGGCGGCGAGTTCGTGGATTTGGGCTTGCTTCCGAATAGTTACCTGGACTGCAGAATCAACGGCATGAGCACTACGCAGGCTGCCGGAACCTGCATCGCGCTCGACG
>JANORY010000328.1:0-10222 GCA_031415535.1 Burkholderiales bacterium
GAGCAGTTATGGGCCGCTCAGTACGCGAGCGGCGTGCCGACGTTCGAGCTTACGCACGAACGCCAACACCGGCGCTATAATAACAAAGCATCCGCGCGCAAGGTGTTGCACAACCACCAGACGCACGTCGCTGCAGTGCGAAAAATGGCCGCACAACAACGCTGCACCCTGTTCGTCACGCTGCTCGGTGTATTCGAGGCGCTGATGGCGCGATTAAGCGGTAGTGAAGATTTAGTCATCGGTGTGCCGATGGCCAGCCAGGCACTGCAAGAAAACGGCCATTTGGTGGCGCATGGCGTCAACACGATCCCGCTGCGCTGCCAGGCGAACCTGCAGCTTTCATTCGCTGAACATCTGCAGGCCACACGCAAGACCTTTCTCGACGCGCAAGCGCACCAGCGGCTCACCTTCGGCAGCCTGGTGCAGCGCCTCAAGTTGCCACGCGACCCGGCGCGCACGCCGCTGGTCAATGTGCTGTTCAACATCGACCGGCTCGGCGCTCCGTTTGATTTTGGCGAACTGACGCTCGAAGAAATCGAAACACCCAAGGCGTTCGTCAATTTCGAGTTCTCGCTCAACGCGATCGACAGCGGCAAGGATTTGCTGCTGGAGTGCGACTACAACGCCGACCTGTTCGACGCCACGACGGTACTACGCTGGCTCGCACTGTATCGCACGGCGCTCGAACGCGCGGTGGCCGATCCGGCGCTGCCGCTCGCCCGCATGCTGGCACCCACGCCCGCGGACCTTCAGTCGCTAGCGGCCTTCAACAGCACCCGCGCCGACGGTGTACACGGGCAAACGGTAAACGACGTCATCGAAGCTGGCGTGCAGCTCGATCCACGCCGCACTGCGCTGCGCAGTGGCACCGAAACCGTGACCTACGGCGAACTCGAGTTGCGGGCCAACCGTCTGGCCAATTTATTGCGCTCGCGCGGCATCGGTCGCGGCGCCTTGGTCGGGCTGTGTCTCGAACGCTCGGCCGACATGGTGGTGACCCAGTTGGCGATCCTCAAGAGCGGTGCCGCCTATGTGCCACTCGATCCAGCTTACCCGGCCGAGCGGCTGGCCTACATGGTGCAAGACGCACAACTGGCTTTGATGGTTTCGCAGTCGTCGCTGTCGAAGCTCGTGATCTGGCCGCGCGAGACGACGATCCTGGTCGACCGCGATGCCGCGCTGCTGGCCGCGCAAACCGCCGAACGGCCAGCACCCGACGAGGCGCTGGACGCGCGACCCGAAGACCCGGCGTACGCGATCTACACATCAGGCTCCACTGGCAAACCCAAGGGCGTCGTGGTGCCGCACCGCGCACTCGTCAACTTCCTCGCCAGCATGGCCCGCGAACCCGGAATGGCCGCTTCAGACCGCCTGCTGGCGCTAACCACGCTGTCGTTCGACATCGCTGTGCTCGAGCTGCTATTGCCCCTCTGCGTGGGCGCCGAGGTGGTGCTGGCGAGCGCCGAAGAGGCGATGAGCGGAGCGACCCTGCGTGCACTAATCGACGAGCGCGCCGTCACCGTGATGCAAGCAACACCCGGCACCTGGCAATTGCTGATCGACGCCGGCTGGTCAGGCTCGGCGGGATTCAAGGCCCTGGTGGGCGGCGAGAGCTTGCCCAGGGAATTGGCGAATCAACTGCTGGCGCGCAGCGGGCAGGTGTGGAATATGTATGGCCCGACCGAGACCACGGTATGGTCGACCTGCTGCAAGCTCGAGAATCCCGAGCTTGGCATCTCGATCGGGCGGCCGATTGAAAACACTCAGGTTCATATTCTCGATGGACAAGGCGAACTATGCCCGATCGGTGTGGCGGGTGAGATCGCGATCGGCGGCGACGGTGTCGCGCTGGGCTACCTGAACCGGCCGGAGCTGACGGCCGAACGGTTTATCGGCGACCCGTTCGACTTGACTGGGCGACGGCGCTTGTACCGTACCGGTGACCTGGGCCGTTGGCGCAGCGATGCAACGCTGGAACACTTGGGCCGACTCGATTCGCAGGTGAAAGTGCGCGGCCACCGCATCGAACTGGGCGAGATCGAAGCAAACTTGCTCACACACCGGCAAGTCGCACAGGCGGTGGTGATCGTCAGGGAGGACTCAGCGGGCGACCAGCGACTGGTGTCTTACATCGTCCCGCACGGTCCCATGCCCTCAGCCAACGCGCTGCGCGAACACCTTCGTGTGCTGTTGCCACAGTACATGTTGCCCCAGCATGTGCTGCAGATCGACGCTGTTCCGCGTCTGCCCAACGGCAAGATCGATCGGCGCAGCTTACCCCATCCCGGCGCGAAATCAGTTGCGCAGGCTTTGGTGCCTCAAGCACCGAACAATCCGGCGCAAGCGGCCGTCGCCGCAATCTGGGAAGAACTGCTGGCGATCGAGCGCGTGCAGGTGACTGACAACTTCTTCGATCTCGGTGGCCATTCTCTGCTCGCGGCACGCGCCGCCGCGAGGATGGAACGTCAACTCGGTGTGCACATCGACCTGCGCCGGCTGATCTTCGAAAGCCTCGGCCAACTGGCCGCCACTGAAGGCACGCCGGCTGAGAGCGTAGAGCGGCAGACGGTTCAGAAAAAAGGCGTGCTCGGCCGCCTGATGGACTCGCTGCGGGCGCGATGACAAGCATGAAGACGAGTTGAAAGGAATCAACCATGAGCCGTGACCGACTCCTCGCCGGAGACCGGGTCGTCGTCCGCTCCCCGGAAGAGATATTGTCGACCCTCGATGCTGACGGGACACTTGACGGCCTGCCCTTCATGCCGGAGATGATTGATTGGTGCGGCAAATCATTTCGCGTCCAGCGCCGCGCCGAAAAAACCTGCGTCGAGATCCGCCCGATCTACTCAAACCGGCGCTTTACTGGGAACGACGTGGTCATATTGGACGGTCCGCGATGCGACGGCAATGCACATGATGATTGCCAGCGCGCTTGCAGGCTTTTCTGGAAGGAGCGCTGGCTGCGCTCGGTAGCGGACAATGAGTCGCTGACACCGGTATCTGAAGGAAACGCCGGGCTCGCCAACTTGCGAGTCCGCCTCAAGGTCAAGGCAGACGACGACCGCTACTTTTGCCAGTCGACCGAACTCGCGAAGGCGACCGAGCCTTTTCCCGGCAGAAAAAAACCCTGGATGCTGCGGATCGCGTTCCGGGAGATCGGCAATGGCGATCGCACCTGGCTCGAGATGGCACGGCTGTTCACACGCTGGTCGTGGCTGATGCTGCGAATCGCCGCATCGGGCCAGACGTATCTTCGCGGACCCCTCAAACAAACACCGGTTGTGTCGCTGGGTTTGCAGCCCGATGAGGTCGTCAGGGTAAAGAGCCGGGACGAGATCGTGCAAACGCTGGCCCAGAACGGCCGCAACAGAGGTATGAGCATCACTCATGAAATGGCCCGATGCTGCGGTAAGGAGGCGCAGGTTCGGGTGCGTGTGAATCGGATTATCGAGGAGAAGAGCGGCAAAATGCGGCAGCTTCAGAACACTGTGATGCTGCACAAGGTGCGTGGCGATCCGGCCGTCTGCGAGGAGTGTCTTTGCTCGGACGAAATGGGCGACTGCCCGCGCGGTGAGTTGATGTACTGGCGCGAGATCTGGCTCGAGCGGGTTACGGACGCGCGCTCATGAGTTCATCCACAGCAGGCCGATACAATGCCGCAGCCTGCGGACTGGTTCGCGGGTGCCATGCCTCGACCTGATCCATGCAAATTTCAATTCGACGATTTGGTCCTCCCGCCCGCGAGATGGTGGGCGTGTTTCAGCAGGCCCGCAGCGGACGCCCGGTTCGAGCCCGCTATTTGTTGTGCCGCCCACTCGGCCAGGAGGCTGTGCGCAGCGCTTCAGTCTTTCGGGTGCTGTCGGACCGGCTCGCCCGCGAGGGCTGCGATGTGTTGCGTTTCGACTATCACGGAACCGGTGACTCGCCGGGTGACGAGGATCACCAGTCGATCGACCAATGGGTCGAGGACACGCTGGCAGCACACGAACAACTCGATCCAGGCTCGGGTGTGCCTGTGAACTGGTTTGGAATGGGCTTGGGCGCCGCGTTGGCGCTTCGATCGGCGCTGCGCGTACGCACATTGCCTGCCCAACTGGTGCTATGGGAGCCGGTTCTGGACGGACCGGAATATCTGCAAACCCTGCTGCAGGCGCATCGCGCGGAACTGGTGCGCGAGTTCGCGATGCCGTGGCCACGCCTCATCGACAGCGGCAAGGTGACCGAACCCACCGCGCCGGGCGACGTGCTCGGCTTTGACATCGGGCCGCGATTGGCCGACGATCTGGAAAGCCTGGACACTGTCTCGCTTGAACCCGTGTTGCTGCGCGGAATCCGCATTACCTGCGCCGTGCATGTCGAAAAACGGCCGCTGTTCGCCGGCCTTTCGGCAAACCCGGCCCTGAAAATGCATACCGTGGAGTCGCGCACCAACTGGATGTTGAGCCAGGCGATGGGAACTGCGATCGTTCCCCCGGATCTGCCGCGCACACTACTGTCTACACTAGAATGACCTATGGCCGAGCAGACCCTGATACTGGGTGCCGAGAATCATCTCGTCGCTACCCTCACACCGGCAAATGGGCACCGAGCAGCGCCACCAAGCTGGGTGGCCGTTCTGTCCAACGCTGGTGTGATTCCGCGCATCGGCCCGCACCGCATGAACGTGCGATTGGCGCGGCGCTTCGCGGAAATGGGCATCCCGTCGATTCGCTTCGACCTGAGCGGGTTGGGCGACAGCCTGCGCTCCAGCAGCACGCTGCCGATTGAGCGGCAATGGGTTGCCGATACCCGGGCGGCAATGGATACCGCCCAAACGCAGTTCGGCTGCGATCGATTTTTCATGGTCGGTTTCTGTTCCGGTGCCGAGGTAGCGCACTTTGTGGCGCTGGAAGACCGGCGACTGCGCGCCGCGGTGTTATGGGACTGGTATTCCCATGCCACGCTGCAATCCAGGCTTCGTGTGGCCCTGTACAAGTTACGGCGCGCCGGCCCGCAGAAAGTAGTTCGCAGACTTCTGGCCCGCACCTGGCCGGCCAGCCACCATTCGAACGGAGCGGTGTCTGAGACCCCGGACAACCAAGCACAGGTGCAACAAGTGCCATCACGCGAGGAATACACCGGACGCATCCAGGCGCTGGTCGACGATGGCGTCGAGTTGTTATTCGCCTACAGCGGTGGCGAGCCGGAACGGTTTAATCATCGGGGGCAGTTCCGCGACATGTTTAGTGACTACGCTTTCGTCAATAAGGTCGCATTCACCTACCTCGAAAACTCAGATCACCTGGTCACGCGGCGCGAGGCACAACGCTCGTTCACCGACATGGTGGTGCAGTGGCTCGAGCGGCGCGTGCTGGTGGCGGCACCGCCGGCCGGTCCGCCGCGCTGACCCCGGGATCGTATTCGAGCGCTGCGACAAGCGAGACATGGCTTGACTTCACCCGCCCCGTTGCGCCTGGCCGCGCCACCACCGTTCGAGTTGTGGTTGATGGAACTGCATCAGCTTCCTTCGCCAGAATCGCTGGCATCCTTGTCCACCGTTGAACACGAGCGCGCCGCGCGTTTTGTCTTTGAGCGCGACCGCAGGCGCTATCTCGCGTCGCACTGCGCGCTGCGCCAGTTGCTGTTCGCTCGTATCGGCACACCCGCCGTGCAACTCGTGTTTGAAGACGGTCCGTTTGGCAAACCAGCACTATGCAACGAGCCGCAGTGTGCCTTCAACCTGAGCCACAGCGAGGACGTGGCGGTGATTGCGCTGGCCGCCACGGGCGAGATCGGCGTCGACGTGGAAATGCTGCGGCCGATGCCCGACGCGGTCGACCTGGCCCGGCAAAACTTCAGCGCGGCGGAATGCGCCGAGCTAGCGGCAACGCCCCCCGAGCATCAATCCTTGGCGTTCCTGCTCGGCTGGACCCGCAAGGAGGCGTGCCTGAAGGCGATCGGCAGCGGCTTGACCATCGCGCCGAACATTTTCACCGCCGGACTCGGAATGGCACCGCGCAGCGTTCGCATCCGCACACCGGCCGGTGCTAAGCGTGTTCTCGTCCAGTCACTGCGCCATGGCACCAACATCGTAGTTTCGCTGGCACGGATCCAAGCCGAGCGGCGCTGACTGGACATCAGCAAAAGGTCAAAGGTAAAAAAGCCTCAGGGCGAAAAACGACCGAACACCGCCGCGCAGCGCACCTGGGTTCGTAAATGCCCGCCCGATTGCCGCGCCACCGCGACCCGAAGAATATTAAATTGATCGAGGCTCTGACTTGAATTGATTCCGCCGTAGAACGAAAACCCAAAGTCATAACCCTGCGACTTCAAGACCGATTTGGTTCGATCAGAAAACGCCGTTCTGGAGCCCACCGGGTAGGCGAACAAGCGCGGCCGCGCACCCAATATATCCTGCAACATACCGGTAGCCGTCTCGACCTCCTGCAACTCGTCTTCGGCCGAAAGTCGCGCCAATAACTGGTGCGAGTGGCCATGCGCGCCAATGGTCATTCCGGCGTCCTGCATCGTCACCATGTCACTCGGCGAAAAGAACATCTGCTCGAAACTTGAGGGAATCATTTCACCGCGACAGGCGGCTCTCAGTTCGCCGATGAATCGTGTGCTGTCGAGCATCACGGGATCCTTATACAGTCGCAGAACTTCGCGCGAAGCATTGGCGAATCCCTGAGCATCGAGGTCGACCGTCAGGCGCTTCGGGTAGGTCAACACAAACTGGCTCTGGCCGGCCGACTTCAGGCAATAACTGATTTCATCCCACCACGGAATCTGGCGACTGCCGATGAATTCCGAGGGCACAAAAAACGCCGCCGCCAGCGAATGTTTGCTGAGCAAAGGTAGCGCATTCTCGACATTGTCTTTGTAGCCGTCATCAAAGGTCAATAACACTGAGGCGCGCCGCGTCTTGCCTGCCTGGATATTGTCGAGGCAGTCCTGGATTCGCTGCGGGTTGACCACCTCGAATTCTGATTTCAAAAACTGCAGTTGCTGATCGAATTCGAGCGCGGTCGCCGAATAGACACCAGGATCGCCAATCGCTTCCTGGTAATTACCAATGCGGTGGTAGTTCAGGACAATCAGATGTTTGGGATTCGACGCAAAGCGCAACAGTGATCCGATACCGGTCCGATCAATCAGTTCGCCCAGCCGCGAGCGTCGCGAGCGCCGCTGGTTTTTGAATGATTCGAAATGCATATCGAAGCTACGGTCAGGCAACTTCCGCTCCCGAATGAAGAGGGCTCAGGCAAACACTTCCCGGCAACTGCGCGCGATTTTGCACCGATCGGCCCGTTTTCACTGTGTAAAGCATCACATCTGCCCACCGATGCTAGTCGAATTCGCGCGCTGCGCCCAGGCCGGTAGATCGATCAGGGTCCGAAATCCGGCACTCGAAAGTCCGCCCGCTACGGTAATTCGCGATAAGGTCATCGGACTGAGCGATCCGAGCCAGTTCACACCGTGGTGTGGCGTGACCGCGAGCCGGTAGCCAGCCAAAGCCGCTAAAAAGATGGTTTCATCGTTGCGCAGGTCTTCAGCCGATCGATAAGCGAACGAACAAATTGACACGCCCAAACTGCGCTCGATCGCCGCCTTCGATTCGGCAATACCGGTAGCACCGAATTCGATCGCCGAGTGTGCCGACTCAGCCAACGCTGCCAGCACCGGCGCAGCGACACTCGCTTCGGCCGACATAAATACGGTGGCCGGCACACCGGTCCGCTTCAGAATCGGCAATACGCTGCGCAATTCGTTCGCAGTTAAGGGATCGAAGGTGATCACCACCGGTCGCTTCGGCAGGACCAACTTGCCGCTCAGATAAGTGGCCACTTTCGATAACGCAATGGGCGCACAATGTTCGGACAGATAGTGCATCTGCACTTCGAACTCGGCAATGTTGACCCGCTGATCAGCGCCGTGCGGGCTGGCAACAGCGCTGCCCCCCGCCGGCTCGACGCCGGCATAACGCAGAACAATCAACGGTTGGCGCAGCCGATCATGAAGCCATCGAAGCAAGGTCGACGCAAAAGGAATGGAATATAGATACGCTAGCGCGCCGCAGCCACCGACCTGTGCGACTGCCGGAGAAGGGGTGGCGATCACGTCAATGCTTCACTCAGCGTATGAAAACTAAAGCCGGCCGCGAGCCAGCGTGGCAGCAAACGTGCCAAAGCGAGTCTGGCGGTCACACCGTCGTCATGAAACAACAGGATATCGCCAGCCACCGGCTGCTTCGCCTCAAAGGCCGACACCACGCGCTCGGCGTCGCCGCCGTAGTCCAGGCTGTCGCGCGACCATAACGCCACCCGATGTCCGGCGGCTAGACAATAAATCAACAATGAAACCGACAAACCGCCATACGGCGGTCTGAAGTAATGCGGCACGCCGCCATCGAAGTTCGCCAGCAGTTGTTCCATGCCGTTGATTTCGAGGTCGCGGCCGCGTTTCGACAGGAAGTCCATCCTTGGATGAATCAGCGTGTGATTACCCAGTTCATGACCACTTGCGACCAATCGCCTGACCAGCTCGGGGCGCACCTGAGCGTCGCGCCCGACGACAAAAAAGGTCGCCTTGACGCCGTGTTGATCGAGCAGCTCGAGGATTGCCGGCGTATGCAGCGCGCTCGGACCATCGTCAAAGGTCAGATAGAGGCGCCGTTCACCGGACCGGCCACGCACCAGAATTCGGTTCATCGACAGCTTCATCAAGCCTAGCTTGACGTAATCGGCAATTCTCGACATAGGCGTGCTGCTAGCCTCAGGTTTTCGCGAACTGATTGCTAAGGCTGTTAAACGCTTCATCGAGCCCTGCTTGCATACCCATGCGCGGCTGCCAGCCCAGCGCCTTCAGGCGGCTGTTTGAATAGCGTAGCGGACGATACATCGCTCGGACCACGTACGGCGTCAGGATCGCCGGTAACTGGCCCTGCGAGCGGCGACTGTAACGCTGCAACCACGACGATCCCCACAGCAGCAGTGGGTACGGCAGTGGCACGATGCGCAGACGTCGAACCCGCGCGCGATACTGGCTCAAATACTGTGCACAGGTCGGCAGATCATCGTCAACTACATTGAACACATCACCCGGCGATCCCTTCAAGGCGGCCAGGACAATCGCGTCAGCGCAATTCTCAACCTGCGTCAGCGGCAGCAGATTAGCGCGCCCCAGGGAAACAAAGGTACCGAGAACGCTGATGCCAACCCGGCTCGACAGGCCACTGCCGCCGGGGCCAAAAATGACACCAGGCCGCACAACAATGGACTCCAGCGCCGCCTGACTCGGATGCTCGCGATACAGCACCTCTTGCTGAACCTTGGTGAAGGCATAAGCGCCCTTGGCGACCCCACCGGCCTCAAGCGTCGCCGTTTCGTCGAGCAGCGCGTCGTCGGCCAAAGCGCCGGTATCGTATACCGAGAACGAACTGATCAACACAAACCGCCGCACCCCGGCGATGGCCACCGCATCGAGCAAGTTGCGGGTACCGACCACACTGTTCATAAACATGTCCGCCACACCACCGCGTGTACCGGCGGCCGCGTGAATGATCATATCGACCCCGTCAACACAACTCAGTACCTGCTCCGGAGATAACAGATTAACCACCGCGACTTCGATCTTGTTATGCTTACCGGCCAGCCGTTCTCGAAGCTCGTGTCCGGCGGCCGCTTGTCGAACCGCCAACCGGATATCGTCGACACCGGATTGCAACAGGCTGGCAACGATGCGCTGCCCGAGAAAACCCGACGCACCGGTGACCAGAACCTTCATACGGGCACATTCACGGGTGCGCTGCGGGCCGCCGCAATGCCGGCAATAACGGTATCAATGGTCTGACCAGTGACGAGAACGTCGCGCTCACTCAAGGCGTCCGCACCGCCGCTGCGAATCGATTGGTAGAACGCCGCCAGCAAGCACCGCATGCCCTGAAAGAAGTGGTACTCGTAGCGCCAGAAGGCCCGTCCGTTTAACCAGACCTGGCGCAGGTAGGCGCCGACCTGATCGAGGGCCGGGAACAGTCGCCCGACCGAGGCCGGATATCGTTGCCGGGCCAACTGAGTGATGGTTCGGGCATTAAAGTCGAGCAACACAGAATCACGCGTGCCGAGCACCCGCATGGTGTGGGTCGCGGGCCGGGCGTGCGAGCTGATGCAAGCCGAGACCGTCAGGTTCGCGCACGCTAGCGTGAACCGCAATTCGTCCGGCAAATCGTCAATCGTCGGATTGC
>JANORY010000329.1:0-3648 GCA_031415535.1 Burkholderiales bacterium
AGTCAATACTAATAACTGCGGTCATCAGCCAAGCGGGCAGCAGACCGTCACTGATCATCAACAGTGGTTCGTCGCGATACAAAAGCGCTCGCATGCCAAGGACCATGATGGCCGACAGGGCCAAGGTCAGCGACGAGGCGCGCGCGCCCCGGGACAAGGCGGAAAACAAGGGGCCGAATATCGCAGCGAAGATCAGCAGTCGCGCCACAGCGGTAAAGCCATGGGCATGGACATAGAGGCAGGCCAGGCCGGTCGCCAGCAAATAAGCGAAGGTCGGCCAGTCCAGGTCTTTGAGCAGACTTTTCTTATGTACCTGAAGCCGACGATCGGGCGCTGGCTCGAATTTCGGAATCCATAACAAGGCCAGCGGCACGAACACCAGGCTGCTGGTGATTTCAATCAGCAGATATCCGGCTGTGAACGCGGTGAAACTGGCCTCGGCTAAGGGCTGGTCCGCCATCGATAAGGCACCCAGCAACGCCGCCAAGGGTGACTGCACCGCGCACGCCAAAAATAGCTGCCGAATGGTCGAGCGAATATTGGCCTCGATCGGGCTGTTGGCTTGCCATTGGTGGGTTAGCCTGCAGGTGAGCCACGGTGGCAAGGTGGTCGCCGCCGCGATCAGAAACATTCCGCTCGCGCTGTGGCCTGCCAACGCCGCCCAAACGGCAATACCCAATGCGGCGCCCGGCAGCCCACGCGGACCACGCTGCAAGCAGTAGCCGAGCACAAGTGCGGTAGGCGGCCAGAGAATCGACACCGCGTGATCGGGCGTACTGAGCAGGCGCGAGCATTGCGCGGCTGAAAATACCAGCAGCGCAATGACCAGGTTCTCGAGCGCGAGTTGGCCGTCCAGCTTCTTCATCCGCGTAGTGTCGCAAGAATCGATGCTGCTGCGTGTGTGGAAGTGCGCGAATCATCGCGAGGCTTGCTGACCGGTCGCCGGACACCGATCAACGGTGTGCCGTGTCTCGGCGCGACGACTCGCGAATTTCGTAAGCTATGGTTTCTAAGGGAGTTTCAGCGCGAACAACAAATGCACTGCGAGCCGCGCCAAGCACCGCATCGGGCTGCGAGAATCAGGTCTTTAAAGCAAGCGAGCAAAAGTCAATGCACGATATGTTGATAAAGGGCGGGCTGGTGATCGACGGTACCGGCGCAGCGGCACGGCGCGCCGATGTTGCCGTTCAGAGCGGTGTCATTGCAGCGGTCGGCACCAATCTGGGCAACGCGCACCGCGTGATTGACGCCACTGGGCTTTTGGTGACGCCGGGATTTGTCGACATCCATACCCATTACGATGGCCAGGCAACCTGGGACGCGCACCTGACGCCGTCCTGCTGGCATGGTGTTACGAGCGCGGTGTTCGGCAATTGTGGGGTCGGCTTCGCGCCGGTTAAACCCGACGCGACTGAGTACTTGATCAACCTGATGGAAGGTGTTGAAGATATTCCGGGCACCGTACTGGCAGAAGGCATTGACTGGTCCTGGGAATCGTTTCCGGAATACCTGGATGCGCTCGATCGCAAACCGCACTCGATGGACATTGGCGCGCAACTGCCGCACGCCGCCTTGCGCTTTTTTGCGATGGGCGAGCGCGGTGCCGATCACCAGCAGCGGCCGAGTTCGGCTGAGCTGGCGCACATGCAAGCGCTGGCAGAGGAAGCCTTGCACGCGGGCGCTTTAGGCATCACCACCTCGCGCACCATCAAGCACCGCGCGCGTGACGGCCGGTTCACACCGAGCCTATCAGCCGCCGAACCTGAACTGTTTGCGATCGCCAACGCGCTGAAGAAGGTCGGCAAAGGCGTGTTGGAGGTCAATTCCGATTTTGGTGAGGGCGATTTCGAAATTCTGCGCGCAGCAGCAGCGCTCTCGGGTCAGCCTATGTCGCTGTTGTTATTGCAGGTCGACGACGCGCCGGACTTGTGGCGTAAAACCCTGCAACAGATTCACGAAGCACGGGCAGCCGGCCTTGCCGTTACGGGTCAGGTCGGTGCCAAGAGCATTGGTGTCCTGTTCGGTTTCGAGACCAGTCGCAACCCGTTTGGCAACCACCCGGCCTGGGGTCCGCTTGAGAGCCTGGCACCGCACGCCCGTTACCTGCGACTGCGCGACGACCCGGCGTTGCGGCAGCGCCTGGTCGTCGAGCGTCCGGATGATGCGCTGACCAACTGGTTCGCGAGCGCTTTTGAGCGTACCTTCGCGATGGGTACCGCGCTCGACTATGAGCCCAGTGCGGAACACAGTCTTGGCGCACGGGCGCGACGCGATGGCCACTCGCCGTGGGCTTTGGCTCTTGATGAAATGATGGCGCAACAGGGCAAGGCCTTGCTGCTGCATCCGTTCGAGAACTATTGCGGGGGTGATTTTTCGGTGGTGCGCGAGATGCTCATCGATTCAGCGACCGTCATGGGCCTGGGCGACGCTGGCGCTCATGTCGGCCTGATCTGCGATGGCGCGGGTCCGACCTATCTGCTGAAACACTGGGCGCGCGATCGAACCCGCGGACCGAAGTTGCCGCTTGAAATGCTGGTGCACAAACAGACCTTGGCGACCGCCGCGGTTTATGGTTTGACCGATCGTGGCGTGTTGGCCAAAGGCTTAAAGGCGGACATCAACATCATTGACTTTGAGGCGCTTGATTTGCGCGCGCCCGAGGTGGCCTATGACTTACCCACCGGCGGTCGGCGGCTGCTGCAGCGCGCCGTGGGCTATCGGCATACCTTTGTTTCGGGCATCGAGGTTATTCACCATGACGAGCTGACCGGCGCGACACCGGGGCGCTTGATCCGGGCTTGATCCGAACTTGATCCGAACTTGTTGCGAACCTGTTCGGTGCGTGCCCGGCCGTGACGCGCTTGGCCGATGCAGCGTTTAAAGTCCCAGCATGACCTTGGCTATGATTTCCCGTTGTACTTCCGACGTACCGCCAAAGATGGTCTGAGCGCGGCTGTTCAAATGTTCGGCGGTCACGGTCATCGCGATCTCCGGTAATAAGGCTTCGCCCGGGATCTCGTAGAGTGGCCGTCGCGGCTCCCAGATGAGCGCCGCCGAGCCCAGTACTTCGACTGCGATACGCGTCAGGTCCTGGCGTAACTCGCTGGCGCGCAGCTTGAGCAGTGACGCCATGACGCCCGGGTTATTGCCCTTCGCAACTTCCGACATGACCCGCAGTTCCATCATTTCGAGTGCGTCGATATCGGCATCGATCTCGGCCAGTCGTGCGGCGAACAGCGCCTCATGAGGTGCCGATGAGCAGCCCTGAATAGGAACGTCGATCAGGCGGATCACCGAGTTCAGGCGTGCCCGCAATTTCGGCGAGGCGACGCCGGCACCGCGTTCGAACTCGAGCAGGTACTTGCCGTACGACCAGCCTTTGCCTTCGTCGCCGACTCGGTTTGCTACCGGCACGCGAACATCGTCGAAAAATACCTGATTGACCTCATGGTCGCCACCAATGGTTCTAATCGGCCGAATGCTGATGCCCTTCGATTTCATGTCAATCAGGATAAAGCTGATGCCGTCCTGCTTGCGCGGCGAATCGTTGCCCGCTGTTCCGGTTCGTACCAACGCGAACATCATGTTGGCGTGGTGTGCGTGGGTCGTCCAGATCTTGCTGCCATTGATGAGGTAGTTATCGCCGTC
>JANORY010000330.1:0-2527 GCA_031415535.1 Burkholderiales bacterium
GCTCGATCAATTGGCCGTCAGTCGCCAACCCGCCTCGCTCAGCGAGCTCGTGCGCACCCTCAAACTACCTAAAAGCAGTCTGCATGGCCTGTTGATCACCCTCGCCGCGCTCGATCTCATTAAACGGACGCCCGACAACGAATCTCACTTGGGCCCGCGTTGCTTGCAATGGGCCGGCGCTTACGGACTTCAGTCGGATCTGGTCAGCGCATTCAATGAATTGGCGGCGGATCATGAACAATTGGCGGGCGATACGGTCATGCTTGCCGTACTCGACGGCAGCGACGTCTTGTATCTGGCCTGTAAACAAGGCAGCCGCGCTCTGGCCGTGAACTTCCGGGTCGGTGGACGCTTTCCCGCCGCCTGCACCTCCAGTGGCAAGGCCATGCTGTCGACCTTGAGCGAAGACGATATTCGCTCGCGAATTGCCGTCAATGGACTGCCGAAGCTGACCCGCCATAGCGTCGCCACGCGTGCCAGCTTGCTTCGGCAACCGCAGCAGGCACGCGAGCTGGGCTTCGCACTCGACGACGAGGAAACCGCCGAAGGCATGAAGTGTTTCGGCGCTCCCGTGTTAGCCGCCGGCAGCGCGCAGGCGGTCGCCGCCGTTGCGGTCAGTCTGATCAATGCCTCGGTCACACCCAAGCGCGGTAATGAGACCATCGTCGCCATCAGATCGCTGGCGCGACGCCTCTCGGAACGCCTGGGCGTCGCTGCGCCGCTGGGCGCGCACGCACACTTCATCAGCGCGCCGAGCGGCCGGGCGTTTCCTTGAAAACTGCGCGATGACAACTGAAACCGCAATGAATATCAACGGTGAACGGCTTTGGAATAGCCTCATGACCCTCGCACAAATCGGCGCGACCGCCAAGGGCGGCGTCAAGCGTCTGACCTTGACCGAGCTCGATCGGCAGGCTCGAGATCTGGTCGTCAGTTGGCTCCAGGACGCCGGCTGCGAGATTTCAATCGACGATATCGGCAACGTCTATGCGATCCGCAGGGCGATGGCGCAGCAGCCCACCGCCGACGCGGTCGCGGTGGGTAGCCATGTTGACACACAGCCGTCCGGTGGCCGTTTTGATGGCGCTTATGGCGTGCTGGCCGGCGTCGAAGTCATCCGTGCCCTCAATGATGCTGGCGTGCGGACTCAAAAGCCGGTCGCGGTCGTCATCTGGACCAATGAAGAAGGCTCGCGATTCACGCCAGTCATGATGGGTTCGGGCGTCTACGCTAACGCCTTCGACGCGGCCTTCTGTTTGGCGCAACAAGACCGCGAGGGCACCCAGGTGAGCGCGGCACTCGCGCACATCGGTTATCTGGGTTCGGCACCGCGACCGCGCTTTTCGGCCTACTTCGAGCCGCACATCGAACAAGGGCCGGTGCTGGAACGAGAGGCCTGCACCATTGGCGCGGTCGAAGGGGCGCTCGGTCAACGCTGGTTTGACCTTGTCGTCACCGGGCAAGATGCCCACGCCGGGCCCACGCCGATTGAAATGCGCCGCGACGCCTTGCTCGCCGCAGCACAATTAGTGCTCGAAGTTCGTCGGATCGCGCTGAATTCACCGCACTATGCGCGCGGTACGGTCGGGCAAATGCATGTGTTTCCCAACTCGCGCAATGTCATTCCGGGTCGCGTCGAATTCACGGTCGATTTTCGCAATGCAGATGACCCGACCTTAAACGCAATGGTCGCCGAACTGCATGAATGTATTGCGCGAATCCGCAGCAGCGACGGCGTTGCCATCGAGATCAATCAGGTGGTGTATTTCCCGCCGTGCGCGTTTGAATCCGGCCTGGTAGCCAACATCGAGTCCTTCGCCCAGCGGCGCGGCTTGAAGACTCGTCGATTAGCCTCGGGTGCGGGACACGACGCGGTCTATCTGGCCCGCACCTGCCCGAGCGCCATGATCTTCGTGCCCTGCGAAGGCGGCATCAGTCATAACGAGATTGAGAACGCCCAACCCTTCGATATCGAAGCCGGTGGCAATGTTCTGCTCGATTGTGTGCTCGCCGAAGCTGGTGTTGCGCACACCGGTGTAGCGAACGCCGCAGCATCAAGATCGCTGACAGAATCGCAGACAGAATCGCAGACAGAACCAAAGCCAGGTCCGCAGACAGACCGGCAGGCAGGACCACGACCATGATTGCGGTCTCGATGGGTGATCCCTGCGGCATTGGTCCGGAGGTAACGCTCAAAGCACTGGCAAACCCGGCCTACGCGCCGCATGTCATTGTGGTCGGCGACGCCGCGCGGCTCGCCCGGGAAGCGCAACGCCTGCACCTGCCGATGCCGCTGCAGATCGAATCCGTGCTGGGATTACCCGACGAGCTCGCGCATGGCCAGATCGATGCCCGTGCCGGTGCCGCGTCCTTTTCTTATGTCGAACGCGCAATTGCCCTGGCTTTGGCAGGCACGGTACAAGCGCTGGTCACCGCGCCGATTGCCAAGGCCGCCTGGCATGCGGCCGGCCACCGCGAGTTTCCTGGCCACACTGAACTGCTGGCGGCGCGCAGCGGCGGCGTGCCG
>JANORY010000331.1:0-1687 GCA_031415535.1 Burkholderiales bacterium
ACCATTCGTCGTTCCTGCGAAGGCAGGAACCCAGTGACTTTGGACGTCTCGAAACAACTCGGGCGTGTTCGAAAGACGCTGGGCCCCTGCCTTCGCAGGGGCGACGAAAAAGATGTCCAACGTACGATTTGGATCAAGCGAATTTGCCGGTTGCGAGGGTTTTGCGCGCATTGACGGCTTCGCTGGCAGATGAGGTTTCGGTGCTGGCGGCACCGAGATAAGCCTCACGCACAATCGTTGCACGGGCGAGCAATTTGGCAGGCCCGCTGGCGACCATCGTGCCGCGCTCCAGCACATAACCGCGATCAGCCACCGCGAGTGCTTTTTTCACGTTCTGCTCCACCATCAGCACGGTGGTGCCGTTGTCGGCAATGCGCCGCGCGATGGCCAGCAGCTCGTCGACCATTTTCGGCGCGAGGCCGAGCGACGGTTCATCGAGCATCAGTAAGCGTGGCGAGCTGATCATGGCGCGCGCCACGGCGACCATTTGCTGCTCGCCGCCGCTCATGGTGCCAACCAGTTGCTGCGAGCGTTCACGCAATTTCGGGAAGTCGTTGAACGCACGCTCGATAGCTTGCGCACGCTCGGCTTTTGTCTTGAGCCAACCGCCGAGTTCGAGATTTTCGGTGACTGTCATCTGCGGAAACAATTGCCGACCTTCGGCAACCAGTGCCACGCCAGTTTTCACGATTTCATGTGTCTTTTCGGGCAGGTCTTCGCCATCGAGAAGCACTTCGCCGCGACGCGGAATCAGTCCGTTCAACGCGCGCATCAGTGTAGTTTTTCCCGCGCCGTTCGGGCCGAGAATCACCGTCAGTCCCGGCTTGATTTCAAGCGACAGGTCACGCAGTACCTGCACCGGGCCATAGCCTGCGCTCAGGTTGCGTACCTTCAGACCTGCCTGCTGCGAGCCGCCAAGCACAAAGCCGGGTTGATGCCACATCATGCGGTCGCCGCCACGTTGTCCGCGTCCTGCATTTCGTCACCGAGGTAGGCCTCAATGACCTCCGGGTTGCGCACCACGTCAGCAGGTGGGCCATCGGCAATTTTTGCGCCCTGATGCAGCACGATCACGCGTTCGACATGACGCAACAGCGTGGTTACGGCATGCTCGATCCAGACTACGGTCAGATCAAGTTCATCGCGCAGCCGACGAATCAAAAGTGCCATTGTTTCCACTTCTGCACCGGTCAAACCTGCAGCCACTTCATCAAGCAGCAGCAGGCGCGGTCGCGTTGCCAGTGCCATGCCGATTTCTAGCAGTCGCTGCTGTGCGGGCGTGATCGCTGACGCGGGCATTGCAGTCTGCGTCGACAAGCCGATCAAGGTGAGGATACCCGGCGCATCACGCAGCGCCCAGGGCACGGATTGTTCCTCGCCCCACAGCCAGTATTTGCGCGGGCGACGACCTGCAAAGTTAAGGCCAAATTCGATATTGGCTGCGACCGACATGTCGGCAAATACGCGTGGCGTCTGAAAGGTACGAGCTAATCCGTGCGCCGCGAAACGATGCGGCCCTTTGCCAGTTAGGTCGGTGCCTGACGCAATGAGCTTGCCCGACGTGATCGGCGTCACGCCTGAAATCGCGTTGAAAAAGGTGGTCTTGCCTGCGCCATTGGGGCCGATGATGCCGACCAGTTCGCCCGGAAAAAATCGCGCGCTCACGTTATCCACGGCGGTCAAGCCA
>JANORY010000332.1:0-4488 GCA_031415535.1 Burkholderiales bacterium
GTCGGCGACGATTTTCATTTCATTAACCAAGCCGATGTTCACCGAACGGTGAATGTTCTCCAGCAGTTTGGTCATCTCGGCGGCGCGCGTGGAACTCACTGGTACTACCCGGTCAATAGCACATCCGTACAAGGCCAGACCTACCGCCAGACAGGCCTCGGTGGTACCGCCGCAGACCTTCGGAATGGTGCGGGTTTCGAACAGCGGATTGCCTGGATCTTCGCGTTCCGGCGAGAACACCAGAAACGCATCGACGCCCACTTTTAATCCCTGCGCTTCGATTCGCGGCAGTAACTCTTCATCGGTAGTGCCGGGGTAGGTGGTGCTCTCCAGACACATGATCTGGCCGGCGCGCATGTGCGGCACAACCGATTCAACCGTATCAATCACAAAACTCAGGTCGGGCTCGCGATGCGCATTAAGCGGCGTGGGCACACAAATAATCAGCGCATCAGCTTCTGTTGCCCGCGAGAAATCAGTGGTCGCCTCGAAGCCGCGACTGCGCGCTTGGGCAATCTGTTCGGCTGAAAAATGTTCAATGTAACTTCGGCCGGCATTCAGGGCACTGACCTTGCTGGCATCGATATCCAGACCCAGCACTTTAAAGCCCACCGCCGAGAATCGCAGCATCAATGGCAAACCGACATAGCCCAGGCCCAGAATACCGATAACGGCTTTTCTGGACTCAATTTTCTCAATTAACTGCGTCTTCATCGGCTGCTTTTCCTTCGAATCACACTTTGAACTGCGCGCACCGGCGGACTCGGACTGATTTGCCAGTCGGCCCGAATGATCCGATGCAAGGCGCGCGCAATGTCGCCACGTACAAACACTCGCACTGCTCGGTGACTATTCCCGCACCAATCTGTGACTTAAGTCGTTTTCCGACGAGCGGCCAGGCCGTACAGTACCAACGGTTCCAGGGGGAGCACTGTAGCAGCACACCGCACGCTCGCGTCAGGTCGGTGGCTTGAGAAACTTAATTGCGCTGCCGCTGCGGTGCAACTCATTGCGTTGCTGTTCGGCATGATTGGCATCGCCGGTTGGCGTAGCGGGTTGGCGTAGCGGGTTGCCCGATTATGTTCTGGGATGGGGCTTTGTCGTATTATTCGCGGTCTATATTCGACTTGCCCACTATCTTTGGTCACAACTTGAGCCGGTTAATTCGAATCCGACCGCCGACTCGCCAGCGCCGCTCGAGCCTGAACTTCGGAAGCTTGCTCATCAGTCTCATGCTGATGGGTTGCGCCACTTTGGCACAAAACACCGCCGACGGTGATGTCCTGCAATCCTGGTCCGGCCGATTCTCGCTGACCATCACCTCGCCGGATGCAACCGAACAACGCAATAGCGGTAGTTTTTCGCTCATTGAACGCAGCAATGCTACCGAACTCGAACTGTCGACACCCTTGGGTGTCACTCTGGCCTCGGCGCGTATCGAATCCGGCCGTGCGACGCTACGCACCGCGGACGGCAAACGTATCGAAGCGTCGAGCGGCGAAGACCTGACCGAACAGTTGTTCGGCTGGCGAATCCCGGTGCAACGTCTGCCGGCGTGGTTCAAAGGCAAGCCAGCGCGCGTCACCGAGTACCAAACCGAGGGCGACCGACGCGACCGGCCTGCTGCCGGCGAAGAAGACGGCTGGTTGATCCGCTACGAACTGTGGCGAACCGAAGGCCTGGGCAGAGTTCTGATCAGTTTCCCGAGCCGAGTGTCACTGCGTATGGTTCTGAATGATCACTGAACTTCGAAATTTGCCGGCACCCGCCAAGCTCAATCTGTTCTTACACGTGACCGGGCAACGTAGCGATGGCTACCATCTGCTCGAAACTGCGTTCGAGATGATCGATTTGTGCGACACCATTGACCTGCACGCGCGGGAGGACGGTCTAATCACGCTGCTAAGCCCAACCGAAGGTATTGAGCCGCACAACAACCTGGTCGTGCGCGCAGCACAGGCGCTGGCCCGCATGCCAGAGGCGCAAGCTGGCACGAGGATAGGCACCGGTACCGGCGTTGCCATCGGGCTGCACAAACGGATTCCGATCGGCGGCGGTTTGGGCGGCGGCAGTTCCGATGCTGCCACCGTACTGCTTGGCCTGAACCGGCTCTGGAATCTGCAGTTGAGCCCTACTCGGCTGGCCGAAATCGGCTTGTCTCTGGGCGCTGACGTGCCGTTTTTTCTGTATGGCCGTAGCGCGCTGGGAACCGGAATCGGCGAACAACTGCGCCCGATCGAGCTTCCGATTCGGCAGTACCTGTTGGTGCAACCAGCGGTTTCGGTACCCACAGCGCGGATTTTCCAGGCACCCGAATTGACACGAAATTCGAAACCGCTCAAAATCGAAGGCTTTTCTCAGATCGAGCAGGCTATCAGCGACGGTAAAAACGATCTACAGCCGGTAGTAGAAATGATGTACCCGCAAGTGAAGTTGGCCCTACGCGCGCTGCGTCGATCGGTATTGGCAGTGCGCCTTGATCCGGGCCAGGTAAGAATGTCGGGGTCGGGTGCATGTGTTTTTGTGCCCCTGGATCACCCCAGGACGGCGTCGAGTTTAATGAATCGAATCAGGCAGGATTCACAAACTGCCGCGGGCGGGCAAGCGGGTCAGTTGCTCACGGAAAGCCGGGCCTGGGTAGTAAACTCTCTTTCCCGACATCCGCTTGGTCAAGCAACAGATTGAAGCAGCAAAGAATAGACGCAGAAAAGAATAGACGCAGCAACCGTTAGAAGCAGCAACCATTAGAAGCAGCAACAACAAGCAGCAACAGCACATCAGCAGACGCAAGTAAGCAGTACCAGGTAACAACTGGGGAGTCGCCAAGTTGGTAAAGGCACCGGATTTTGATTCCGGCATGCGAGGGTTCGAGTCCTTCCTCCCCAGCCAAATTCCAGTCGCTCGTTCGACACTCGACCGGCACCCAGCCCAGGCAGATCAAGATCATGCAGCCCGCCCGTCGCAACAGCGATTCCTTAAAGCCCGAAGGGCTGACGATCTTTACCGGCAACGCAAATCCAAAATTGGCCGGCGACGTTGCGGGTCACCTGCAGCTTGCGCTTGGCAAAGCCACGGTCGGACGCTTCTCCGACGGCGAAGTTATGGTCGAGATTCTCGAGAACGTGCGGGGGCGCGATGTCTTCGTGCTCCAGTCAACCTGCCAGCCGACCAATGATCACTTAATGGAAGTCATGATCATGGTCGACGCACTAAAACGCGCGTCGGCGGGCCGGATTACCGCAGCCTTGCCGTATTTCGGCTACGCCCGCCAGGATCGGCGGGTTCGCTCGATGCGCGTGGCGATCAGCGCCAAGGTGGTGGCCAATATGCTGCAAATTGCCGGCGTCGATCGTGTGCTGACCATGGATTTGCATGCCGACCAAATCCAAGGCTTTTTCGATATTCCGGTCGACAATATTTACGCCGCACCCCTGTTGCTGGAGGATGTCGCAAAACAGCAGTTTCCAAATGTCATTGTGGTGTCACCCGATGTAGGCGGCGTGGTGCGCGCACGTGCCATTGCCAAGCGGCTCGATTGTGATCTGGCGATTATCGATAAGCGGCGGCCGAAGGCCAATGTCGCTGAGGTTATGAACATCATCGGCGAAGTGAGCGGTCGGACCTGCGTCATCATGGACGACATGGTCGACACCGCCAACACGCTGGTCAAGGCCGCCACCGCGCTCAAGGAACACGGTGCCGCCCGAGTACTCGCCTATTGCACCCATCCGGTACTTTCCGGCGGCGCGGTGGATCGGGTGGCCAATTCCGAGTTGGATGAGTTGGTCGTCACCGACACGATTGCGCTACCGCGCGACGCGCTGGCGAGCAAGAAGATTCGGGTCTTGTCGTGTGCGACTCTGCTCGCGGAAACCATCCTGCGAATCAATCGCGCCGATTCAGTCTCGTCGCTGTTTAACGATTGAGTTTTTGTTCCGGCGCAAGTTGCGCCGGTTTGCCACTCCCTTGGTGCTCTGGTCGCGGACACAAGGGAACATGAGCGCAAGTCCGATGGACACGCGCAGAAGGAGTTAACGATGAAAGTCGTTGCATCTACGAGAACGGTTGAAGGGTCGGGTGCGAGCCGCCGGCTGCGCCATGCGGGCAAGGTGCCTGGCATTGTTTACGGTGGCAAAGGCCAAGCCACCAATATTTCAATGGACCACAATCCCTTGTTTCACTCGCTGCGGGTAGAGGCGTTCCATTCGTCGATTCTCGATATGGAACTCGATGGCCAGAACGAGCGTGTGTTGCTGCGCGACGTGCAGTGGCATCCGTACAAACAGTTGGTCATGCATATCGATTTCCAGCGCGTGTCGGCCGATCAGAAAATCCTGATCCGGGTGCCGCTGCACTACACGAATCAGGAAATTTCGCCAGCGGTCAAAACCTCGGCGGCGATTGTCAGTCACATTGTCAATGACCTTGAGATCTCTTGCCTGCCGGCCGATTTGCCGAGCTTTATTGAAGTTGATCTGGCTAGCCTTG
>JANORY010000333.1:0-1138 GCA_031415535.1 Burkholderiales bacterium
CAAAATATCCGAGGCCTGCACCTCGCTCCAGTGCAATCCCTGCGGGTTGATCAGATAGCGGTCGGCAGCCAACTCCAGACTGAAGTGGTTGCAGACGCCTTCATTCATGCCCAGTCGGGCAGCCCAGCGCAAAGCGGCCGCCAGATCGAGGCGGCCGGCAGCCAGCGCAGTCGCCTCGACACCCGACGAACCACCGCTCGCTTTTGCGACGGCATTGACCAGTTCATTGGCGCGCTCATTCATGGGAGTTACCTGCCTGTCATAGCTTGTGGGAGCAGTTTACCGATTCGGATAAAGGACGGGGATTAAGGATGCACCGATCAGCTCGTTTTTTCGGTCTTGCGTGTACTCATGATGCGCAGCCGCCCAAGAATGCCCGACGGAAAATAGTAGACCGACAAGACAAATAATACGCCGAGCCAGAGCAGCCATCGATCAGGCGAAAAAAGTGCGGCGGCCATGGGAATGGCCTCTAGTCCGTTCGATGCCAACTTGAGCAAATCTTGCAAATAACTCTGCGCCAAGAGAAAAACCGTCGCACCAATAATGGCACCATACAGGGTACCCATTCCACCAATTACGACCATCAGCAAAATATCCAGCATGATTTCGAACGACAGCGAAGTGTCCGGCCCGTTGTAGCGCAGCCAGATCGCCAGCAGCACACCCGCCAGCGTGGCAAACAGCGCCGCCAGCAGATTGGAAACCGTTCGGTACAGCACCGTCGGAAACCCCAGCGCGTCGGCTCGAAACGGATTCTCGCGAATCGCCTGCAAAACCCGGCCAAACGGCGAATTGACGATGCGCAGCAGCAGCAGGAACAGGATCGCTGCCGTAGCGAGCACCAGATAAAAAGACAAGATGCGGCCATCAATCGCAATACCCAGAACTGATTCGTCGAGCAATACGAACGACGGCTGCAACACCTCGGGCAACTTAAAGGTTAATCCGTCCTCGCCACCGGTCCACTCGGATAACTGCGAAGCCAAGGTCTGAAAGGCGGTGGCAACGGCCAGCGTGATCATCGCAAAAAAGATCGCCCGCACACGCAAACTGAACAGCCCGATCAGCAACGCCAAAATGCCGGACAGCAGCAAAGCGACGACAGTGCCGACCAAGAGTGCACTCCAACTGGCAC
>JANORY010000334.1:0-4810 GCA_031415535.1 Burkholderiales bacterium
TCATTGCCCAAAGCGACCATTGTGCGGCCAGGCCACGTTCCTCGGCACCCTTGAGCGCGAGCGCGCCACCGAATTTATCAGCCAGATACAAATTGATCGCCAGCGATTCGTAAATCGCAAAACCGTCAACCACCAGGGTCGGAATGCGCGCATTCGGGTTAAGCTGCGCATAGGACGGCTCTTTGAGCCGGGCGTCGGCAAAGCTGATCGGGTCGTGTTCGAAGGGCAGACCGAGCTCGTGCAGCATCCAGACCACTCGAACCGCGCGCGACGCGGCCAGACCGTAAAGTTTGATGGTTGCCATAATTTTTCCGTATTCTCTAGTGGAGCGTGAGGAAAAAGATTTTACCGTTTACATCGATTACGATTCAACTCTTGAAGCCGAACAGACCCGCGCGCGGGGCATTTTGGCGCCGAGCCGCCAGCGAAAAAATAAGGGAACCGTCAATGAACATCAAACTGCAGCTTTCGCGTCGCGCGCTGATCCGGGCCTTGCCTGCCGTTTCGCTGGCCGGCGTTGTGCGGCCCAGCGCAGCGCAGGCCTACCCCAACAAACAAATCCGTTTCGTGGTTGGTTTCCCGGCCGGCAGTACCACCGATGCGATTGCCCGAGTGCTTGCCGAGCAGGTGCGTTTGAAGCTCGGCCAACCAGCCATCGTCGAGAACCGCGCCGGTGCCAACGGTGTGCTGGGCGTCAGTGAAGCGGCACGCGCGCCGGCCGATGGCTACACGATCCTGGTGACCAATTCGAGCAGCATCACCGTCAATCCGCAGGTCTACAAGAAAATTCCGTATGCTCCCGAGCGTGATTTTGCAGCCTTGGTCATGGCAGTCTCAGCGCCTTTTTTCCTGACGGTCAATCCAGCCAATGAACGCACCGCCAGTGTTGCCAGCTTCAACGACCTGATTACATTGGCCAAGTCGCGACCCGTTCAACTCACGTATGGATCCGGCGGTGTTGGAAACCTGGCTCATCTGGGTTTCGAGTTGATCAACAATAAGGTCGGCATCAAGACCAATCATGTGCCATACAAGAGCAGTAACCTGGCGCAACTCGGCCTGTTGTCAAAGGAAATCGATCTTCAACTGGACACCCCGACGGCCATTCCACTGATAAAGTCGGGCAAATTAAAAGCGTTGGCAGTGACCAGCCCGAAGCGATGGCCCGATATGCCGGACGTGCCGACCGTCGCCGAGTTGGGCTACCCGTCCTTCGAGATTACCTATTGGCTCGGCGCCTTGGTGCCGGCGCAAACACCGGTCGCGATCATTCAGACACTTTATGAAGCCATGCGTTCAATCCGCGATGATCCAAATGCGCTGAAACAATTGCAAAATCAGGGCACAGTGGATCTGCTCGGTCCGCAGGAATTCGCCGCGCGCATTCGCGCCGAAACTTTGGCCTGGGGCGACGTCATTCGGCGCGAGAAGATTGAATTGGAATAACGATGATACTGATTGGTCAGTATGACTCACCGTTTGTGCGCCGGGTTGGCATAGCGCTATCACTTTACGACATTTCGTTCGAACATCGGCCCTGGTCGACGTGGGGCGAAGCGGATAAGGTGCGCGCCTTCAACCCGTTGGTCCGGGTCCCAACGCTGGTTTTGGATGACGGCGAGGTGCTGATCGAGAGTCACAATATTCTTGATTATCTGGACAGTCTGATGCCGGAGGACCGGCGGATGTTTCCGACCAGTGAACCGGCGCGGCGTCGTGCGCTGTACGTTGCAGCCTTGGCTACCGGCCTGGCCGACAAGGCGGTCATTTTGTTCTACGAAAAGCGACTACATGCGCAGGTCTCGGACGCCTGGGTAGAACGTTGCCAGGCACAGATCAAGGCGGTGCAGTTGGTTCTGGAATCGGACCGGGTTTCGAGAACCGGTGACTATTGGTTCGGTCAACGCATCGGCCATGCCGATATTGCAGTCGCTGCGGCTTGGCGCTTTTTGGTTGAAGCCCATCCGGGCTTGATTTCAAGCACCGAGTACCCTGCTCTGGCCAGCCATTGCAATCGTCTTGAAGCGCTGCCGGTGTTCAAGATCATCACGCAAGCATTTATTGCGCCGGCCTGAGCAGGTCTAGTCCGAACAATTGCCATGCCCATACCTGCGCGCCGAAGGGCGCGCGCAAAAGCGTCGATTCAGGCGCGCATATGCGAGCCGCCGCACACCGTCAGCGCCTGACCGGTAATGTAGCCACTGGCCTCCGAGGCGAGGAATACCGCGACGCCCTTGAAGTCTTCCGCTTCACCCAGACGGCGCAGCGGAAGGCGAAGGCGTGCTGATGTCAACTGATTAAATAATCACCCTCAATCGCTCTCCCCCCAAAGCTTTAAAATGCAAAGGGTTTTTTGGTCGGGTCTTCGTAGCATCCAAATTTTGAATCTTATTTTGTGAGACTAGTCTGGCCAACGACGCCTGTAACTCGCCCGGAAACCAATTGGTCTCTTCCAAAATATCAGCGAACCCAGCTTCGTCAATAACACGTTCAGTCCCAATGTACGTCAACCAATACTTGTCTATTGATGGCTCGTTAGCCCTGGATTCAGTTTCGTCAACAAACGCCCCTTGGCCCGCAAAGAGGTCTGCCGTGCCAGTTTTCTGAAATCTTTTGTCGTCCCTTATTTGTGCCCGAACTTCGTCTTGCAAAATATTCGCGCGCTCATTAGTTTCCATAAACTTAATGACGCCCTTGGGATGCGAAGTCAAATAAACCAGGTGATACTTGGTTCGATCGGCGCGAGGGTCAGTATCCGAACGTACGCAGATCGAATCGGATATTCGGGTCGAATATTTGGCACCTGTTTTTTTAGGTTACGGCGATACATATTCAAGATCCATAGCTCTCGGTCATCGGGCATTTTGGTCGGCACTGGCTCACCCAATAATTCTTTCATTTCCTCAGCATATCGCCCCATCGATGCGGTTCGATTGATGAAGTCGTACATGAAATTAATCACCAATTCGCTTCGCGGACGAACTAACAACGGCGTAAGAGTTTCTACTTTGACCTCGGTCCATCCTTTCGGGTCGATAAAGAAAAACGCAAAACCTTGAGAGCCAACCCAGCTCACAATTTCTTGACGCGATGCTACAAATTCACCATGTATTGAATGTGCGCTGATGCCGGCAGGGGTATGTTCGGCAAGATATTTTTCTAAGTATGCGTGAGCTTCGTCACTCTGCTCAACGAATAATGCGCGGATCGTCGCACGCCCACCTCGGCTTTCGATTGCCCTTTTACATTTCTCTAACACTCTTTACGAAATTGCGATTGACGTCGTATGCATTTGTGATGGGTCAACCTGCCACGGCCCGGCAAAGCAATCCACATAGATAAATTCAAAATGTGATCGACGATTCACGGCCAATATTGCGGTCAGCTTCTCCAGGTATTTTTCAAGCACATAGTGCTTGATCAAAGCTTGTTCTCGTCCTACATACCCGTCAGGAATTTGATTCTTGGCCCTCATGTTCTATTCGCTAAGCAACTAATCGAGTTGTTGGAAACTGATCCCAGTGCTGCCCGCCTAAGCGTCTTCCTGCCTTCCCTTTGCCAATCGCCGCTAGGGACACGATGGAGTGCTGAGCGGTCTCGATTGACTCTACACGAGTGCTCTTGGTCATGACATCACGAACTAATTCAATCGGTGCCCAATGACCCCATTGCTTAAAATGGAAAGGTACAGTGGCCTCAGCACACTGCGATTGAATATCCGCAGGCCATTCGGGATTCATAGGCCTTGAACCCGCACCAGACTCGCCTCCGGTGATAATCCAATCAATCCTGGTGCGGATCGCCGTGGGTGCTAAATATCTCCGCAAATCCAGAGCGCTGAGCAATGGCTCGCAGGACAAAAATCGAACTGATGGCGTCTTGAACTCAAGCAAATATTTGATCATCTTATCGGCAACGGTTTGATTTTCGACAGTTGCTCCAAGCCAAACGTTTGCCGGAAATTCATATCCTTTAGGCAGCAATTTACGAACTACGTGTATTCGTTTTGTGAGCAAAAGCCAATCTAAATTCGGCGTTGCGGCAATCAGGTCTAGAAGGCGTTGACGGTGAGGTACCAGGGCCGGGGTTTTCTCGAACACATCACCCATAGATGCGCAAAATACTCGACGCCTTACACCGTCAACCTTCGCTTCAGCGTCCCATTTCAAAGGCTCTTTCCAGTGTGCGTCGCCAAAGAAGCGACGGTCATTTTTTACGCCCCAAACCTCCGCACCCAAACGTTTCGCCCAAGCCTCTGCATAGCAATTGTCACAGGCAGCAGAAACCTTCACACACCCCCACCAGGGGTTAAAAGTGTGGTGCGTCCATTCAATACGAGAGTCTTTTGCCATGATGATCCTAAATATTACTGACTATTTATACAGCATAAAGGGTCTCATTGATACTGCAAATGAATTGGCAGGTCTCGGACGCCTGGGTAGAACGTTGCCACGCACAAATCAAGGCGGTGCTGTCGGTTCTGGAGGCGGACCGGGCTTCGAGAACTGACCACTATTGGTTCAGTCAACGTCCAGGCTATGCCGATACTGCAGCCGCTGCGGCTTGGCTCTTATTGTTTGAAGCCCATCCGGGCTTGATTTCGAGCACCGAGTACCCTGCTCTGGCCAGCCATTGCAGTCGTCTTGAAGCGATGCCGGTGTTCAAGTTGATCGCGCAAGCATTTGTTGCGCCGGCCTGAGCAGGTCTGGCGCGAACAATCGCCCATGTCCATATCTGCGCGTCGAAGGGTGCGCTCAAGGAAACGCCGGGCCGCTCCCAAGTTTCCTTGACCCCGTCGGGGCTTGACGCG
>JANORY010000335.1:0-9073 GCA_031415535.1 Burkholderiales bacterium
CATGAACCTTCTGAATACTCGGGCTTTTTGAACAGTTTTTCCGCCGCCCGTGCTGACCTTGATTGTGGGTTCATTGATTTTATCCAACGGTTTTATAAGGCCGAGTTTAATGAGGCCGGGTTATTATCAGTTAGGCATTTAGCCACACACAATTTCACAACCCCAGGAGCCAAATTTTATGGGTGCCAACGAAGCCATCGCCGCGATCGACGAACTGGGTCAGTACCTGCCGCAAATGACCGCATGGCGCCGGCATATTCACGCCCATCCGGAGACCGCCTTTGAAGAGGTCGACACGGCGCAGTTTATTGTTGAACGCTTAAACTCATTCGGCATTGACGAAGTTCATACCGGCATTGCCAAGACCGGCATCGTCGGCGTCATTCGCGCCGGTAAAAGTGATCGTGCAATCGGCCTGCGCGCCGACATGGATGCACTCGACATGCAAGAAGGCACCGGCCTGGCGTGGCAGTCGACCCGCAAAGGTAAGCACCACGCCTGTGGTCATGACGGCCATACCACCATGCTGCTGGGTGCGGCCAAACATCTGGCGCGTACCCGCCAATTCGACGGTACTGTCTATCTGATCTTCCAACCGGCCGAAGAAAATGAAGGCGGTGGCCGGGTCATGGTCGAGGAGGGCCTGTTCGAGCGCTTTCCAATGCAAGCCGTGTTCGGCATGCACAACATCCCCGGCATGAAGGCGGGCCATATGGCGGTCAAGGCCGGGCCGATGATGGCGTCCTACGATATTTTCGAGCTGACCATTACGGCGCAAGGCAGCCACGGCGCGATGCCGCACAAAGGCATTGACCCGATCGTGATCGGTGCCGAGCTAACCCAGAAGCTGCAGACCATTGTGAGTCGCAATATCGACCCGCTCGAACCGGCAGTGTTGTCGGTAACCAAGTTCCATTCCGGCTCGGCCTGGAACATTATTCCGAATGAAGCGGTGCTCGGCGGCACGGTGCGCGCGTTCAGCACCGCCGTGCAGGAGCTTGTTGAGACCCGTATTCGCACCTTGTGCGAAGGCACGGCAATCTCGCACGGTGTGAAGATCGATGTGCGCTACGAGCGCCGCTACCCGCCGACCGTAAATACCGTGGAAGCGTCTGAGCTATGTGCCCGAGTCGCGCAGTCGCTGGTCGGCGCAGAGAACGTGAATCTGGACCCGAAGCCGGCGATGGGTTCGGAAGATTTCGCTTGGATGTTACAAGCCAAACCGGGTTGTTACGTCTGGCTTGGCAACGGCACCGGCACTGAGGGCGGATGTATGGTGCACAACCCAGGTTATGACTTTAATGATTCGATTTTGCCGACCGGTGCGGCTTATTGGGTCAAGCTTGCACAGACGGCGCTCGCCACTTGAAACGGTGCCAGTGGAATTCACCTGACCCATGAATCTTAGTTACCGATGAGGGCATGTGAACTATGAATATCAGTCTCTCATGAAACAACGATCATTCAAACAAGTCGATGTATTTACGGCCCATCGGTACCTGGGTAATCCGCTCGCGGTTGTGCTCGACGGCACCGACTTGAGTGACGCCGAAATGCAGAGTTTCGCGCGCTGGACCAATCTGAGCGAAACCACCTTTGTGTTGCCGCCCAGTCACCGGCAAGCAGACTATCGGGTGCGCATCTTCACCACCCGTAGTGAACTGCCGTTCGCAGGCCACCCGACCTTGGGCACTTGCCATGCCTGGCTGGAGGCCGGCGGGCGGCCCAGAAATGACGCGCAGATTGTTCAGGAGTGTAAGGCTGGCTTGATTCGTATCCAGCGCGACGGCACACGTCTGGCATTTGCCGCGCCACCGCTCTTGAAAACCGGGCCGCTTGATGCGGCCACACTGACCAAGCTTGCACGGTGTCTCAGCATTGACGTCGCGGACATACTGAACCACCAATGGGTTGACAATGGCCCCGGCTGGATGGCCATCCTGTTGCCCTCGGTTGAGCAGGTGCTGGCCTTGGCACCGGACTTTACCGGGATGGGTGTGGTCAAGCTTGGAGTCGTGGCGGCTTACCCCGAGGGAGCTGAGCATCAGTTCGAATTGCGCGCCTTCTTCAGCACCACGCAGGTCGTCGAGGATCCGGTGACCGGCAGCCTGAATGCCGGCGTGGCGCAATGGTTGATCGGTGCCGGCCTGGCCCCCGAGCGTTATCGCGCCTCGCAGGGCCGGGCGATGGGGCGCGCCGGCACTGTCTTTGTGAATCGCGATGCGCAAGGCGATATCTGGGTGGGCGGCGACTCGGTCACCTGTGTGGATGGATCGGTGACCCTGTGATGCCTAATGCGAAATCCCCACCGCCTGACCCACCACCCTTGTACGGAATGTGCGTCTAAGTAACGCCGGTCATTTCCTTTGCTTGCTTGATGGCGGCGAGTCCTCGGCGCTTTCTTCCTGCGCGAAATGGAGTCCAAAGTCTCGGGCGTTTAGGAATTGCTTACTTCTGAGCCAAAACTCGCAATTCATATTCGAAATCAACGTCGGGGTTGATCATGCTGTTGTGCCGTCATATGTGGGCATATACAAGGCCAATTCCGGTCAGGCTGATTGCTCCTACCTCAACGCCCACCCGAAACGTCAATAGTCGTACCGTGCACATACGAAGCCGCTGGGCTGAGTAGCCAAATTGCCGCATGCGCAATTTCGTGAGGTTCGCCAATGCGACCCATCGGGATTGCAGTGGACACTTGTTTGATCATCGCCTCGCCGCCCATCGGGCCGAGAATGTCGGTATTGGTGATGCCCGGGCGCACGCCGGTTACTCGAATGCCTTGGGCGCTGACTTCGCGGGCCAGGCCGACCGTAAAGCTGTCGATCGCTCCCTTGGTGGCGGCGTACACCGTCATGCCGGGCATGCCACCGAGACGTGCCGCCGCCGATGAAATATTGACGATTGCGCCGCCATTGCCACCGTGCAGCGTCGACATGCGACGCACCGCCGCGCCCGAACACAGGACCACCGAGCTGACATTGGTGCGCAGTAACTCGTCGATCGTCTCGCCCGTTTGCTCGTGGGCGGGACGAATCGCGCCGCCGATGCCGGCGTTGTTGATCAATGCGGTAACCCGGCCAAACTGTCGATCGGTTTCGGCGAACAGGCGATCAACATCTTCCGTGCGGGACACGTCGGCGCCGACTGCGATAGCAGTGCCACCCGCGACCTCGATCCCGGCTACCACTGCGAGGGCCGCGTCACGATTGTGCTTGTAGTTGACGACGACGCGATAACCGGCCGCCGCACCCAAACGTGCGCAGGCCGCGCCGATGCCGCGCGAGGCGCCTGTGACAATCAGAATTCCGATTGGCGGGTTGGACATTGGTCAATCTCCTAATGGCGGTTCAACGACTCAGCAAATCTACGTATGCTTGGTAGCTGTAGCTGCGGTTCTTCTTCAGCCCGGTCCTCTCCACCACGATGCCCAGATCTTCCATCACCTTCACGGCCGCGTTGGCCGTTGGGAATGTGGTGTCCAACTGCTGTCGCACCCTTTCGATGGTGAAGCGGGGCATCATTGGCAACATTTCGAACAGGCGATAGCTAGCAGGTCCCGCCTTGCGGGATTGCAGCAGCCGCTTGCGGTCAGCCGCGACGAGGCTCGCGACTTCAATGATGCTTTTCTCCGCCTCGGCGGCCGCCGCTGCCACGCCGTCGAGAAAGAACGACACCAACGACTCACAATTTACCTACGTAAGTATGGCCTAAAGTAGGCGGTAATACTCGGATTGATGCTGTTTCAGGTAGCCGCTGAGGTAGATCAACGGCTCCCTCAACAACCCGCTTTGCTCGAACAACGCCGCGATCAGCAAACGGCCGATACGTCCATTGCCATCGAGGAAGGGGTGGATGGTTTCGAACTGCGCGTGAATCAGCGCCACTTTGACCAGGGCAGGTAAATCCGTCGAGACGTCATGAATGAAACGCTCAATGTCTGCAAGCAAGTCGTGCACTCGCTCCGCCGGTGGCGGCACGAAAACGGCATTGCCCGGCCGCGTACCACCGATCCAGTTCTGCGATCGACGCAGTTCACCCGGTTGTTTGCCGGCGCCTCGCGCGCCATCCAGCAGAAGACGATGGGCTTCGCAGATCAGCCGCACGCTGATGGGTAGTCCCTTGGGGTCACGCAACTGCTTTTGAACCCATCGAAATGCGCGGAGGTAATTGGTCACCTCCTCCACGTCTGCGGTATTGCTCACCTTGACGCCGGCCTCCTCATCGAACAGATCGGTGAGCGTGGCCTGGGTACCTTCGATCTGGGAAGTCAGCAAGGCCTCCTTGCGGATGGCGCTGTACAGTAGCTCCACTGACGGCACCAACCCGGACATCCCGGCCAATCGCGCAAGGGCAAGTTCGGCTCGCCGATTGAGGTCGACGTAGGCGACCTGGGACAGAACGGGATTGGCAGGTGGCAGCGGGAACGGCACGAAAGCCTGCACCGACTCGCCCAGAGTCGTCGACGTCGCGTAGTTTCCGGTGGAACGGGTCATTTAAAACATTCTTTTATTCTTTGTCGATATATTAAACCATTCTTTAATGTGGCGAGCCACAATGAAAGATATCTTTCATATCGCTTCGGCGTGGCCCGAGCTTCGAGGGTATGGAATTTTCAAACGCCAAGGGCAGGCACAAGGCCACCGAAATGAGAGGTCGTCAGTGAACAGTCGGTTAATACCCTCAAATACCCTGCTTGACGCAGGTGATCGGCGCAATGCCGCTCAGAACCTTAACGAATCGCGCCAGCCGATCGCCGCCGCCTCGGTAGCGACCGCATCCGCCACCTCAAGCACCGGCTCGACCCGGAATCTGAACACGGCGAAAACGCTGGTCAATCGATGAATTTCCTCGGGCTTGTCGGTCTCGATGACCGCGTAACCGCCGAATTCGCCAATTCGAACCAGAAACTGCTGAAATCGCAGCGACGCGGGCATCTCCCATTTCTGGAACACCGACAGTACGCGCTTCTGGGCAGACTCGTAGTCGGCGTAGGAGCCGCCGGGGCGCTCCCACCAGGTCAATACATATTTCATCTCGGACTCCTTGATTCAATCGAACAGGTAGGCTGCACTTTCGAATGTTTGTTCGCCTGCGTTGGCGGGCCGAACTACTTGGTCGCATCGCGCCACTTGATGGCATCGACTTCAACGGCGACGGCGTCCATGACATCCATGACCGTCTCGACCTTGAACTGAAACACCGCAAACGCGCTGGTCATCTTGTGCAATGCGCCGACGTCGCCGGTTTGTACGACGGCATAACCGCCATAGTCGCCAACTCGCACCAGGAACTGCTCGAACTTCAAGGTTTCGGGCATTGCCCATTGCTGAAAGAGTTGCAGCACCCTTTTTTGCGCCGCCTCGTACTCGATCGCCGAGCCACCCGAGCGCTCGCGCCAACTGACGACGTATTTCACCGGTTTTCCGGCCATGGCAGTGCCCGGGCTGGTGGGCTGCGCTATTGCGACCGCTGGGACCAGGCCGACTGTGGTGATGGCTGTGACGGCTGTGACGGTGTTGAGGGCGAACAGTGAGGACGCAGCGAATTGACGAATGTTCATTGGGTATCCTTTTTTATATGAGCAGACGGGTTGGAAAACTGATTGCAGGAACATTAATTGCACGAACATTAATTGCCAGACACCCACAAATGACTTACAGCGCTCATGCAGGCAAAATATCTGAACAACATGCGCACACCTTCCCAAAAGGGACCCTGGCAACCGACCACAGTCCCACGACTCGCCAAACTGACCCGCCCACGCAGCGAGGGCCTGATGCAGCGCGAGCGTCTGTTCGGCGTGCTTGACGACGCCCATCGCAGCGCCCTGATCTGGATGGCGGCACCGCCGGGCTCGGGCAAGACTTCGCTGGTGACCAGCTATCTCGGCGAACGCCAAAGACCAGTCGCCTGGATGCAAGTCGATACGGGTGACGCCGACCCGGCAACTTTTTTTCATTACCTGTCGCTGGCGGCGGCGAGCATCGTTGAGAACCCGCCGCCACTGCCGATCTTTACCCCCCAGGATGCGGTCAACCCAGCGCAGTTTGCGCGCCGTTATTTCCGGGAATGGTTTGCAATGGCGGTCGTTGGTACGGTTCTGGTCCTGGACAATATCCAGGAGGCGGGCGACCTGCCATCCTGGAATGCGATCCTCGCTGCCATGGTCGAGGAGACCCCTGCGGGCATTCAGAGCATCGCGTTGAGTCGAACCGGATTGCCGTTCGAGCTGACTCGTCTACGACTGGCCAGGCAGGTGAGTGTGCTCGAGTGGCAGGACTTGAGACTGCGGAACGAGGAAGCCGCTGCGCTGGCGGTGTTGATCGGCGTCGCCGGCAACGACCGCCATGACAACGACCTCCATGACAACGACCGCCATGGCCATGAAGCCGCGACCCGCGCTCTGATCGATCGACTGCACGAACAGTCACAAGGCTGGGCCGCCGGGCTGGTGTTATTGGTCGAGCGACTACGCCAGTCTGGCGCGCTGCAAAGCGAAGCGTTTGCCGGCAGCCTTGAGTCAGTATTCGAATACTTTGCCGGTCAGGTGTTCAACGCCAATTCCACGCGCATTCAGGACACGCTGATGCGCTTGTCTTTCCTGCCGCGTATGAACGCCAACCACGCGACGGCGATCAGCGGTGATGAATCGGCTGAACACTTGCTCGCCGACCTGGCCCGCCGCAACCTGTTCGTCGATCGCAGGCTTGGCGTGGAAATCAGTTATCAATTCCACGGCTTGTTTCGAACATTCCTGCAAAGCCGCGCACACGAGCTTTTGGGTGCGACCGAATATCAGCGCTGTGCGAGTCTTGGCGCTGGTTTGATGCGCGCTTCAGGGCAAACCGAGGGTGCGCTGCGCTTGTACCTGGACGGCTCGGACTGGCCTGCCGCGTGCAGTCTGATATTGGAATGCGCGGAGTCACTGATCCAGACCGGCCGGCACCAGACGTTGGCCGACTGGATCCAATCGTTGCCCAAGACCCTGCATGACGAGCAGGCCTGGCTGGTCTACTGGAATGGCGTCGCCATTATCGGCAGCGATCCTGCCAAAAGTCGCGTGCTCATCGAACGTGCGCTCGCCGGTTTTGTGCGCACCGCCGATGCAGTCGGACAGGTCCGGGCAATCGCCTCCTTGATGTCCGGCTGGTGGGCGGAACGCTCGAGCCTGCATTGGCTTGAGCCCTACGCCTCGCGATTGAACGAGTTGCTCGAAGACGATCAGCGCTTCGACGTGCGCTCGCGTGCGCTCGGATTTATCAGTCTGGCGCGCGCACGCGTCATGATTCGACCCGATGACCCTGCGCTTGCGCACTACGCCAGGCGCCTGGCTGCGCTGCTCGCCGAGGATCTTTCGCCTGAACTGGTGGTCGGCGTTGGCACTTGCCTGATCGCCTACTACTGGGGTGTCGGTGACAGCGAAGCCGGTACTGCGGTCGCCCGCCGAACCCGTCCGGCCGCCGAGCGTAGTGACGTGCCGGTGACGGACCGCCTGTGGTTCTGGTTCTATCTGTTGACGCATCTGGTGTATCTGGCCGACGCCGAAGCGGGCCGCGACGTCATGAACCGGGCGCGCGAACTGAATGACGAATCCGGACTGTCGCCGCCGTTTGTGGACTTCATCCGTTGGGGAGTCACGTTCGAGTTGCAACACGGACGCCCGTTGCAGGCGCGCCAGATGATCGAGCGTGAACTATTGCCGATCGTCGATGGTGCCTCACTATTCACGCAGGCTTGTGTCGACCTGGAACAGGCGCGCTGCGCGATTGAAGAAGAGCGTCTGGGCGATGCGCTGGCGCATGCACAACGGGCGGTCAATCTGTGCGACGAGGGTGGCCTGGGCTGGCTGCGCGCCAGCCTGGGTTTGACGCTGGCCTGTGCGCAGGCGCTGGCGGGTCGCATTGACGATGCGGATCAAACCCTGCAGTGGCTGCGCGCGCATGTCGGTGAAAATCTGCCGATCCTGTCAGCTTCGATCGAAGCCTATCAGTGCCTGGTGGATCTCAAGGCGGGTCGCATCGAACTCGCCCGTCTTGCGCTCGATACAGCGATGCATCTGCGCAGTGTGACGACCTACCCCTGGGGGCCAGGTTGGAATCGGCCAGGCATTGCACGAATTGCGGCGTTCGCTCTACAGGAAGGCCGGCATGTGACGCCGATGTGTCGCATCGTCACCGCGCTTCGCATCACCCCGCCGTCAGCCGACATCGAGCATTGGCCCTGGGCGGTTCGTATCAAAGTACTCGACGGTTTTTCATTGCAGGTTGCAGATCAACCGCTGCAAGTGGGCTCAGGCAAGGCCGCACATCGGCTGCTGGAATTGCTCAAGGCGCTTGCCGCGCGCGGCGGTGATGCAGTCCCGGCCGATGAACTGGCGGACATGGTCTGGCCGGAGGCGGAAGGCGATAACGCCCGACGTTCCCTCGACACGGCGCTCTCGCGGCTACGCAAGCTGCTTCGTTGCGAAGCGGCCGTGATGATCCACGACGGCAAGGTCAGCCTGCATCCTCATTGGGTCAGTCTGGATTTTCGGGCGTTCGCCTACCAGGTCCGGCAGATGCATGAACGTCCGGCGGGCAGCGAACCCTGGACGCGGGCGGCGCGACGCGCGATCGCGCACTATCGCAGACCCTTGCTCGCCGATGAGCGGCAGACCGAATGGCTGATCCGCCTGCGTGAATCGGCGCGTCGACAATGGCTGCGAATCGTACGGGAACTCGTGCAATCGCTTGAAGCCAAGGGCGATCGGCACGGTGCGCGAGTGCTGCAGATGGCGGCGGAAATAATTGACCCGGAATTTTCTAGATTGCCGTTCGCATCTTCCAGCCGAACTTGATCGGTGCGGCCGTAGTCCGTTCAGATTCAGGATCACACAGCCAAAATCTGAAACTCAGTTGCTTTGGCAATGGGACGGACCCGTCTCTTTTCACGACGCATTTCGACGATACCGTAGTTCGACATCGTCTTGAGTGTGCGAGAAAGATTGCCCGGCTTGCGCCCAGTAGCCGCCGCGAGCGACGTGACGGAATCGGGCCGTGTGTCACGAATGATATTGAGTAACGCCCGGTTG
>JANORY010000336.1:0-1781 GCA_031415535.1 Burkholderiales bacterium
GTCTCGAAGATCACCGGGTAGCAGCGAAACCTCGGCGCCAGGGTTGCGTGATGCAACGAAGCAATGTGATACCCCTCCATGAAGGTATCCATCAAGAGCTTCCAGTTGGCGCTGAAATCGGCAAACACTTCTTGGAAAAAGTGAAACTTGCCAAATCCGAACTCGCCCATTCGGCTATGCATGCCAAAGGTGTCGCGCTCGAGATCGATCGGCCGATTACCGTGCGTTCGAAGCAGGATCATGCCATCGGTTTCGACGCAGGGTAACTCGGTCAAACTGAACTGACCGCGCGCTATGTTCGCCTCAATTTGCTGGAAGCCACCCATGTCATTGGCATGACGAACCAAGCTGCCTTCCAGGTTATAGGTCCATGCATGATAAGCACAGGTAAGCACCTTCGGCGTACTGCCACGCGCATTCAGATAACGACCCTGCTCATCCATCTCGAAACCGACCAGGCGCGAGCCGCGATGACGGCAGATATTCAGGAACGCGCGCGCCTTGCCATCCCAACCACGCGTGACCAGGATGGGCGCGTCCGGCATGTCATACGTGAACCAGGTACCCGCTGCAGGCAAGTCAGGCGAGAAGCCGGCCAACAATGGTATAGCACCTTGAAACAGTGTTTGAAGCTCAGTCTGGAAATGCGCTGGCGAGGTGTAACGCTCAACCGGGTTCCAATACGGCGCATCGGCCATCGGCGTCGAGCGGGCGTCGATGTGGTTGAAAATCTCCTTGAGAATCTCGACCTGACGTGTATGGTTCATGATCCAGATTTCACCTTGTGTGTCATGCTGTACGCTCCTTGGGTAGACGCGCGACGCGCTTCAACAGCCTCAAATAATACCCGAAGGCACGGACCCGTCTGCCTTGTAGTTGGCTGGGCTTCTTCCTGCCCACTTTATTGCATGGCGTGGCGTGGGAGAAGCGCTCCTGGAAGCTTTTCGCCATTAACGCTGGGTATTATTTGACATTGCTGCTCGCGCTGTCTTCCATCACCCTGTACCTGCGGTAAAAAGCGCTGGCCCGCCACCAGACCGCAGGCAACATTTTTAGCGCAATGACCGCAATGACCGCCATGAACACCATCCATCTGACTTTGTTATTCGCCGGCCTGTGCGCCTTGCTGCAATGCGCGCTCACCGTACTGGTGATCGGGCACCGGGTGCAAGTTCGGGTAAATCTGATGGAAGGCGGCGACCAAGTGCTGCTGCGGCGCATCCGCGCGCATGGCAACTTCACGGAAACGGTGCCGATGGCGTTGATTCTCATGGGGCTGCTGGAGCTGCGCGGCCTGCAGTCGAGCTGGCTGAGGGCGCTGGGAATCTGCCTGCTGCTGGGCCGAGTGCTTCACGCAATCAGTCTGCTGACAAATGGCGCGATGTGGGGCCGACAGGCAGGCATGGTGCTGACGCTGAATGTGCTGAGCGTCGGCGGCGTGCTGTCTATCGGGACATTTTTTTGGCGATAGTTGTCAGCAGGCTCAGGCAGTGGGAACTCGCTCAATCGCTCGAGGACGCCACTCGCAACGCCCGGTCGAACTTGGCCGGCACGGCCGTAGAACGTTCAGGTTTAGTGATCACGCGGCCAAAATCTGAAACTCAGTTGCTTTGGCAATTGGACGGACTTGTCTCTTCTCGCGACGCATTTCGACGATACCGTAGTTCGACATCGTCTTGAGTGTGCGAGAAAGATTGCCCGGCTTGCGCCCAGTAGCCGCCGCGAGCGACGTGACGGAATCGGGCCGTGTGTCACGAATGATATTGAGTAACGCCCGGTTG
>JANORY010000337.1:0-1998 GCA_031415535.1 Burkholderiales bacterium
CGTGCGCGAATCGGGTTACGAGGAACTGCTCTCCAGCGGTGTCGTGATCACCGGTGGCACCAGCCTGTTGCCGGGCATGCTCGAGCTGGCCGAAGACATCTTTTTGAAGCCAGTTCGGTTGGGAATGCCGATTTATAACGGTGGTCTCGCTGATGTCGTCAGAACGCCGCGTTTTGCAACGGCGGTCGGTTTGCTCGAAGAGGCGCGCCTTCATCGGCATCGCGGCCGCAAGGTCGCCGAGCAGAGCGGTTCCATGAAAGATACCTTGCGCAAGATGAAGGAGTGGTTCGTTGGGAACTTCTAAGTTCATGCGTGCGCAAATTGTGGATGGCGGCAGGTGCTTTGGCGAAGCGCCGTGCGCAGGGGCGGCGGGCAGGGTGCTGCGGCCTCGCTGCGCGAGGCCGCAGCGCCTTGCGGCCGGCTGCGCCCATCGCATAGCCCAAAGCACTCGATTAATGTGCGCTCAAAAATTTGACTTCGCAGATCTGAATAAAAGAGATCTGAAGAGTACGAATCTGACGAACACTGAACTTACTTTTTGCAGTTTTTCAATCGGGAAGTGCAATGGGAGAAGCCGCTCGGGTCTGGTACCCCCGCGCAACTTGTCCCATATCTCTTCTCACCTACCAGGAGGCCGAAGGCATGAAATTTGAAATGATCGATACGGATGTAACGGGCGCAAACATCAAGGTGGTTGGTGTGGGTGGTGCAGGTGGTAATGCGGTGAATCACATGATTGGGCGTGGCGTCGAAGGCGTCGAGTTCATCGTGATGAACACCGACAAGCAGGCGCTGAATCGTTCGCTGGCCAGCCATATTATTCAGTTGGGCGAGTTGGGTCTGGGCGCGGGTGCAAATCCGGGCGCTGGCCGTAATGCCGCTGAGGTCGAGCGTGAGCAGATTAAAGCGGCATTGGCGGGTGCCAATATGGTGTTCCTGACCGCTGGCATGGGCAAGGGCACGGGCACTGGCGCCTCGCCGGTGGTTGCCGAGATCGCCAAGGAGATGGGTATCCTGACGGTTGGTGTGGTCACCAAACCATTTGACTTCGAAGGTGCCAAGAAAATGCGCATTGCCGAAGATGGTATTGAGCAAATGGTGGCCCATGTCGACTCGCTGATTGTGGTGCTGAACCAGAATTTGTTTAACGTCATGGATGAAGACGCTAGCCTCGAAGACGCCTTTACCCGTGCTGATGACGTGCTGCATAACGCGGTGGCGGGTATTGCCGAGATCATCAATGTACCGGGGCTGGTCAACGTCGACTTTGCCGATGTAAAAACGGTGATGGGCGAGCAAGGTAAGGCCATGATGGGTATTGGTGAGGCAGCCGGTATCGATCGTGCCCGCCTGGCGGCCGAGCAGGCGGTGGCTTCGCCGTTGCTCGATGGTGTTGATTTGTCGGGTGCGCGCGGCGTGATTGTCAATATCACCGCCAATCGCAGTCTGAAGTTGCGCGAGACCAACGAAGTCATCACCACCATCAAGGCGTTCTGTGCCGAAGATGCGACCATCATTCACGGCACCGTGTTTGATGAAGAGATGACCGACAAGCTGCGCGTGACGGTGGTCGCCACCGGCATTGGTCGGCGCAGTGCCAAGCCGGTATTGGTGCCGCAAATGCAGCCCCAAACTGCCCTGCGTACCGGTACCGACAATGTACCGTTGCAGCCGGCCAATTATCAGGACTATGAAACCCCGACGGTCTGGCGCGATCCCCGTGCCTCAGCCTCGGCACGCGTCGCGGCGATGGAAGAAAGTGGTGTCGAGCGCTTGGATATTCCGGCATTCTTGCGCAAACAGGCTGACTAATCCGCCCTCGTTGCGGCCTGGTTCCAGCGGCCTTCGGGTCGCTGGACTAGAATCGGCTATTCGCCAACACGGTATTAACGGAGTTTCCAAATGACGATCAAAGTAGGTGACAGTCTGCCTGATGCAACGCTGACCGAATTTGTAGAAGTTGAAGGCAACGGTTGCTCGATCGGCCCGAATGCGTTC
>JANORY010000338.1:0-1020 GCA_031415535.1 Burkholderiales bacterium
CTCGCGCTCGACTTGCAGGGACTCACTCCAGGCACCTATCAAGTGGTTTTGACCGTCGGAAAAGAGACTGAAAAACTCGTTGTTCAACGGGTTCTCGATGCAGTTGCCGACAAACCGAATGTGGCTACCACCAAAAAAATACCGGCCACAGGGCGCAACTGAATTTCAGGTTTTGCATGAAACAAAAAGGCCCAACTCGTTGAAAATCAATGAGTTGGGCCTTTTTATTTTTTGAAACCATCCGAAAAATCATTTCTTCTTTTTGATGGAACAGCCGACAGCCTTTGTCGAATTCGGCTCCGGCTTTTTCCCGGCAAGCAGCGCATCAATCGCGTTTTCGACATATTTTTTGGTCACCGCAGAAGCGTCTTCCGAATTGTCGTCGATGGCTCCGATGTATTGAACGCGGCGTTTTTTGTCGAGCACAAAAACGTGCGGCGTGCGGGTCGCGCCAAATTTCGGATACACTTTTTGGCCATCATCAAACAGGTACGGGAAGCCGAATTTCTTCTCCACAGCCCGAGTTTTCATCTCCTCCGGCGAGTCGTCGGGAACCACAGCCGGGTCGTTCGGATTGATGGCGATGAGCTGAAAATCCTTCGCCGCAGCCCACTCGGCGAGGGCAACCACGCGGTCTTCGTAGGCAATCGCGTACGGGCAATGGTTGCAGGTGAAGATGATGACAAAGCCTTTTGCCTTTTTGTAATCGGCCAGCGAAACCATTTTCCCGTCCACATTTTTGAGGGAAAAATCATCCACTTTTTCGCCGATTTGATAGCCCGCAGCGAGCGGCTGAGCGGGTTCAGCATGAAACGATTTGAATGCCGTGGCCATCAGAAAAAACACGAAAAGGCAACCGGCAGAAAGAGCTAACTTTCTCATTTTCAATTATTTAGAAGTAAAAAATCAATTTTGAAGAAACGGCTCAACGATGCCCGCGAGCTGTTCATATTTCTCGAATTGAACCCGATGAAATGCCCGTTTTTCCTTTTTCAAAACGAGCGTCGCGGGAATCGCGCC
>JANORY010000339.1:0-5655 GCA_031415535.1 Burkholderiales bacterium
GCAGGACGAACGCGCGGCATGTTTTCTCCCCGGTGTTTGCCGATATTATCCGACCGGGAAGAGCCTGTCGTCGGTCCGAAGGTAGCGCAATGATGAAGAACAAAACATAACAAGGAATCGTCAAGCGAGCAACCGGGGCGAAAGGCATAATCTATCCAATTTTTTTGTTATCGTCTCGTGCACACCGATAGTTGAAAGCTCGTGACGCTTTGGATTTCACAGCAGAATCGCCCATTGATGTGCCGCTCACCAAAATTGTTGTTGTCCACGAGCATCAGCACTGCCATTCGTGAATGAACACCATACCGTAATGAAAACCAAAACCTCATGGAGTGATATCAAAACTGTGCTGGCAGATTTCGACCGCGCGGCACTGCTCGGCTTGCTGCAAAACCTGTACGCCAGCAACAAGGAAAACCAGGCCTTTCTGCACGCTCGTCTCAATGTGGGTGACGATGTGCTCAAGCCGTACAAAGCTAGCATCGAGCGCTGGCTATCGCCCGACGTGTACAAGAATCAGGACGTCTCGGTCGCCAAGGCGAAGAAGGCCATCTCGGACTATAGAAAAGCCCTCGGCCCGTCTAAGGGGCTAGCGGAATTGATGGTTTTCTATTGCGAACAGGCATCCGAGTTCAGCAGTAACGTCGGTATGCAGGATGAAGCATACGCCGACGCATTGGTGCGGATGTTTGAACAGGCATTAAAAACTGTTACCAGATTGCCGACGTCGCAATGCGAGCCATTGTGCGATCGGCTCGCAGAAGTGCGAGACACCAGCCGCAATTTCGGCTACGGCGTGAGCGATGACATGAACGGCTTGCTTGCCAAGTACGAGGTTGATGATTGAACCCGATCGCCTAGCCGAAATATAGGCTGAAAACGCTCAACTGATCAAGCTGCTGGAACAGCATGGCATCGTATGGCATTTACCTCCTGAGCCGTCGCCGTCTGTCTGGGAACCAGAGCCGTCACGACTCAGCACCACTGAAAAAGTAGCGTTGTTTCGTCGGCTGTTTCGCGGGCGCACGGACATCTACCCGATTCGATGGGAGAGCAAAACATCCGGCAAGACCGGGTATGCATCGGCGTGCGCCAATCAGGATTCGCTGCCCGAAGGCAGCTTCGGCAATCTGATCGCGCTGCCACTTGCGAAATTTTGCCAAACCAACTAATCCTGATCCCTGAGCAAAACGAATACATCCTTACCCGACGCGCTCAAGTCCTTCGTGGATGCAGTCGAACAAATCACGCTATTTTGTTCGAACGTCGGGTGCAGAGATAACTTCAACGCCACAACCGGCGATCATGAGATACTTTTGTTTCGCAACCGTCCCGCCGACTGATTCACCACCGAACGAGTTTTCAATGACCACCAATCATTCGCACCCCGGCCATGCCCACCCGCCCACCGACTGGAAACATGATGGCGTGCGCGTCATCCCCGGTAACCAGCTCGACTCGAACACCGCGCAGACACCCGGCATGGATCGCAAGGCGGCGATCAATTTCGCGCGGGTCGGTGCCCAGAAACTGTGGGCCGGCACGGTACATATTCATCCGGACGCCAAGACCGGCGCCCATCATCATGGCGCTCTGGAAAGCGTCATTTTTGTGGTCAAGGGCAAGGCGCGGTTACGCTGGGGCGAGAAACTTGAATTCGTCGCCGAGGCGGGTCCGGGCGACTTCATCTATGTTCCGCCGTATGTGCCGCATCAGGAAATCAACGCCAGCCCGAATGAAATGCTCGAATGTGTGCTGTGCCGCAGTGACGGCGAAGCGGTGGCGGTGAACCTGGATATTGAGCCGATCGAGCGCCCGGAAACAGTGCTTTGGGTCGATCCGACTCATCCCAAGGGTGGCGTTTAGAAGTTGCGTATAGAAGGGTTGGCGTGTAGTTTCTATGGGACTGACCGGTCATCCTGGCTTGGCGATCCAACTCAACGACTGGCCCAGCAGATGCTCCTGAAACACCCGCGCGATCGGTGAAAGTTGTTTGCCCCGCAAGCGCACGATATGCCAGTTTGACTCGATCGGAAAGCCCTTGACGTTCAGCACGGTCACGCCGTGCTCAGCAACCTGACCGTGCAGTGCATGGCTGGAAATGACGGCGACACCCAAGTCGCCAGCGACCGCTTCCTTGATCGCTTCATTGCTGCCGAGTTCGAGACGCAGATTCGGCTTGAACCGGTGCTGCTTGAAATGGCTATCGACGGCCATACGTGTGCCGGAGCCGCGCTCCCTGAGGATAAAACGCAGCTTGCTCAGTTGCGTCAACTCGATCGAGCGGCGCGCTGCCAGCGGATGTGCAATGGCCGCGATGACGACCAACGGGTTCGGCAGGAACACCTGATCGTCAATGTCAACGTCGGTCGGTGGTATCGACATGATGTACAAATCGTCCAGGTTATCGCGCAGTCGCTGAACGACACCGTCTCGATTCAGCACTTCGAGCGAGATGTCGATCTCCGGGTAAAGCGCGCAGAAGCTGCCGAGCAGACGCGGCACGAAATACTTGGCGGTACTGACGACCGCCACTCTGAGTTGGCCGCGCCGCAGCCCTTTGCTCGCGTCGATGCCTTGTTCGAACGCCGCCCACTCATGAGCAATCGCGCGCGCGGTGTTAGCGAGACTTCGGCCCGCGTCAGTCAGATGGACGCGCTTTGAAATCACTTCGTAGAGCGGCACACCGACCGAATCGCTGATGTCTTTTAACTGCATCGACGCGGTCGGTTGTGTCACGTGGCACTCACGAGCGGCCCGGCTGACGCTGCCGGTGTCGGCCAACGCGCGGAATAGCCGTAGCTGTCGAAACGTTATATTCATAGATAAAAATCTATATATAGTAAATAACAAATCTATTTTACTTGATTTATCGTAAGGCCTAGCATGCGTGCCAAAGGAACACTCACATGCAAAACCTGCTCGATCCTGCAATCCTGTTTTTCGTCTTCGGCGTTTTGGCGGGTGCGCTCAAATCCAATCTTGAGATTCCACCGGCGATCGCCAAATTCTTGTCGTTGTATCTGCTGATGGCATTGGGCCTGAAAGGCGGATTTGCGCTGGCGCAGTCCGGGCTGAGTGGGTCGGTAATGGTCAGCCTTGCGGCGGCAATGCTGATGGCCTTTCTCGTACCGGCACTCGGCTATCAATTGCTCAAGAATCGGCTGTCGCGTTTTGATGCGGCTGCCATCGCTGCCTCCTACGGCTCCGTCAGTGCGGTGACCTTCGTAACGGCGATGCAGTACCTGGAAGCCAATCAGATGACCTTTGGCGGCCATATGGCCGTTGCTATGGTCGTCATGGAGTCACCGGCGATCATCATGGCAGTCCTGCTGGCGAACGCTCTGCGCCACAGCCCAATGGCCGGCGTCGAAGTCTCGTCATCGGGAACGGCCGTTGCAGCCACCCTCGGCGGCACGGATTCAGGTACGCCATTAGGCAAGATCCTGCACGAGTCATTCACCGACGGCGCACATTTGTTATTGCTGGGCGCGATGGCCATCGGCTACTTGAGCGGCGACACCGGCAGGGCGATGATGGCACCGTTCTCGAGCGATTTGTTCAAAGGAATGCTGGCGTTCTTTCTGCTCGACATGGGCCTGATGGTGGCGAAAAATTTCAGCTCGGTTCGGGGTCAATCACCGGTCTTGATTGCCTACGCCAGCATCGGCCCGTTGGCGCACGCGACGATTGCGCTGGCGCTCGCCATGCTACTGCAATTGCCGGCGGCCGATGCTGCCTTGTTGATGGTGTTATCGGCCAGCGCATCGTATATTGTTGTTCCGGCGGTGCTGCGTTATGCGATTCCGGAGGCCAACCCGTCACTTTATTTTGGGCTGTCTCTGGGCGTCACGTTCCCGCTGAACATCCTGTTCGGGATTCCCTTGTACACCTTCGTCGCGCGCTACTGCCTGGGTTAAAATAGTGAGCCATCAAGGAATTCAACATGACCACCAAACTCGACAAAGTTCTCTACACCGCACATGCGCACACCACCGGCGGGCGCGACGGTCGCTCAGTCAGTGACGACGGCCTGCTCGACGTGAAACTATCGCCTCCGAAAGCAATGGGCGGTGCTGGCAATGCAACCAACCCGGAGCAGTTGTTCGCCGCCGGCTACTCGGCCTGTTTTATGGGCGCGTTAAAGCATGTCGCCGGTCTGAAAAAAATCGCCGTCCCGGCCGACGCTTCAATTGACGCCAGTGTTGATATCGGCCCGATTCCAGCCGGCTTCGGCATTGCTGCGCGCCTGGTGGTCAGCCTGCCCGGCCTGGACCGCGCAGTCGCGCAAGATTTGGTCGACACTGCCCATAAGGTTTGCCCGTACTCGAACGCCACGCGCGGCAACATTGCGGTGGAATTGACGCTTGCATAAGCACGGAGATAGTTCGCTTACTTGCGCTATCGGGTCAGAAATCGGCGGCTCAGGTAACTGAGACCGTCGACCAGCGCCACCAGCATCAGCATAGCAATCAGCACCGTGCTGGTTTCGGGCATCTGAAACAGGCCCATGTGAAATGCCAGCATCTGACCTAAACCACCGGCACCGACCACACCGAGTACGGCGGCGGCGCGAATGTTGTTCTCCCAGCGATACAGCGTATAACTCATTAACTGCGGCAGCACTTGCGGCACCAGTGCGTACCAGAATACGCCCGCCTCGCTGACGCCGCGCAGGCGCAGCGCCTGGCCCGCATCGATCGGCGTATTCTCCAGCGCTTCGGCGAACAGGCGGCCGAGCACACCGGTGGTATGCATGGCCAAGGCCAGCGTGCCGGCGAAGGGTCCGAGGCCGGCACTGATCAACAACAACGCTGCCCAAACCAGCTCAGGAATACTGCGCAGCGCATTCAGTATCAAACGCGTCGGCACACGCCAGCGGGCCGGATCGTCGACATGTGTGCGACTGGCCGGCAATGCCAAGGCAAGGCCCAGCAGTGCGGCGATTAGGGTACCGAGGGCCGACATTGCCAAGGTTTCGAGGGTGGCCGGTATGAGCTTGGCCAGGAACTTCGCTTCGAACGACGGCGCCAGCAGCTCGTTCAGGAACTTACCCATTCTCACGAACGCTTGTGTGGATAAAAACTTGCCCCATTGCAGATCAAGGGTCAGGAAACTGGTGGTGGCCAGCACCACCAATCCGAGCATGAACCAACAGGCCTGACAGCGCAGCGAAAACAGTTTCGGCGGCAATCGATAAGTTTGATTAGCGGCGCGCGCGCGTAAATCAGTCATGAGCGCGTAGATCAGTCATGATTAACCGAGCGTCTTTCGCAGCCAACTGCTGGCCCAGTCGGCCAGCCAGACCAGCGCCATGAAGACCAGCAACATGGTGGCTACCTCGGAGCCGTTAAACATTTTCATCGACGCGTCCATTTGCTGTCCCAGCCCGCCGGCGCCGACAAAGCCGAGTACGGCCGATGATCGAATCGCACACTCCCAACGGTAGACCGTATAACTCGTCAATTCGGGCGCGTTTTGCGGCAGCAGTCCGTAGAACAGAGCCTGCAGCCGTCCGCTGCCGTTGCGCAATAACGACGTGGTGACCTGGCCATCGCCACTCTCCAGAATTTCGCTATAGACCTTGCCGAGCATACCGCCGTAGGTCAGCGCAATCGCCAGCACCCCTGCCGTCGGCCCCAGGCCCACCACGCG
>JANORY010000340.1:0-1717 GCA_031415535.1 Burkholderiales bacterium
CAATTCAACACGTAAACCTATGACTCTCAGACAGTTAACTCGAAGTGCATCCGTTTTTATCGGCCTGTTTTTCATGGGAGAATTGGCCCTCGCCCAATGCCCGACCCTCAGCCAGACCTGCGAACTTGACCCCTGCGGTGGCCAAACGCCCTGCAATCTTTGCCCAGGCGACGTAATTACAATTGCCAACGCAACGGGTACGAATCTCAAAAAAGGGAGCTGCGTGAACTGGTATCTCGGAACGACCCCAAATTTCAACCCGTATGCAGGCCAGGGCCAATTGCTCGGCTGCTCGAAAATTGCGCTCCCGCCGCCCGACGAATGTTCGGCCTGCCCGGAACTCGTTTTTACGTTCATCGATGCCTGCGGAACGGAGGCGGCCAATGAATTTCTGCTTCTTTTGAGCGGCAGCGGTTTTTACGTCGATAACGCGTTCCTCGATTTTGACGACGCGGCCAACGGCGGCCCGACCAACGACGACGTGAATAACGGCGGCTCCTGCAATTGGATGCAGCCCTCAGCCGTGGCCATCTCCAGCCTGCAAACCGCCTGCCCCGGCGCAACTATTGTGGCCGCCGGGCCGGGCGACATCGTGCCGCCGGGCGTGATTGTCATGGTTTACACCTCCGCCGGGTTCAATTTCAACTACAATTGGGGCAGTCTCTGCCCGCTCGCGCCCACGATTTATGTGATGCAAAATGGCTGCAACCGCACCCTTAATGCCTTCCCGAATGGAGGCTGCGGCGGCTCAGTGACCACCATTTTTGGCCTCGAATGTGGCTGCGCCGATGCTTCGACCTACGATTGCGGCTCGGTGGTGGGCGGAAACGGGGCGTTTTTCGTCGATTACATTTTTCCTTTTTATGGAAATGCGGGCTGCGGTTTTCCGAATGTGCCGGTCAATCCGCCGCCGCCGCCGCCCATCGTACTCGAAATTCCGCCGTTCGACACGACGCTCTGGACGGGCCTTTGCAACATGGGGCCGTACTGGATTGTCGGCATCATGAACCCGCTGCCGCCCGGTTGCCCGCAGATTTTCACGAATTACATGCCGTTCAATGTCGTTTGCCCCGCTCCGATGCTGCAACCGGGGACGGTTTGCAACTCGGTGGCCAATTTTGATTTGAACGACCTCGCCGACCCGACCATCCCCGACGGCACCTGGTCGGGGCCGAATGTGGTCGGCGGCAGCTCGTTCAACGCGCTGAACGTGCCGCCCGGCACCTATAATTTGACGTTCAACCCGGACACCGATTGCGCCATAAATGCGACGACCACGATGACCGTTTTTGCGGCCCCGAAAGCCACATTGAGCGGCGGGCCGCAGACCGTTTGCGCCGGGCAGCCCGTCAATCTGACGGTGACGTTTAGCGGCGGCGGGGTGCCACCGTACACGTTTACTTATTCCGCCAACGGGGTGCCGCAGCCGTCGATTACGGCCCTCACTTCGCCACATATTTTTTCTGTAACTCCTTCTGTTACAACGAATTACACGATGGTGAACGTGGATGACATCAACTGCCCCGGCACCGTTTTGGGCCTCGCGCAAATCACCGTTTTGCCCGCTCCAAAAGTCACGCTGACCGGCAACGACACCATTTGCAGCGGCCAGACGGCCCTCCTTTTTTTGAATTTCATGGGCAGCGGGCCGTGGACGTATTCGTATTCCGCCGACGGAATTGTCATCGACACGCTGACCACCTCGAAAAACCCCGAC
>JANORY010000341.1:0-6329 GCA_031415535.1 Burkholderiales bacterium
TTGCCAGCGCACAGACACAAGGATTGCAAAGGGCTATGATGAACCATGAGCAACGAACATCCTGAACCTCCTGAACTCAGGGCCAACCGTTCGGTATCGGCGGCCCATCCGGGCGACGATGCGAACTCGACCAGCGCGGAGTTGGCGCAGCTTCGAATTCGCGTCATTGCGCTCGAAAATCTCATGATCACATTACTCGCGCAATCGAGCCATCGAGAACGCAACCTGGCCCATGCCATGGCGAAATACATTTCACCTCGACCGGGCTTCACCCACCATCGTACGACGATACACGCGGCAACCCAGATGGTGCATCTTATTCGAAGAGCTAGCCATTTTCAGGGCCTGAGTCCGACTCAACTGCGCCGCCAACGCGGTGTGCTCCCGAAATAATCTGCTGTATTTGATTTGTGTGAACAGGTCCTGGTCTGTCGGGAGAATCTGCGGCTTGGCCGTGGAATGGTTAAGTCGAGCCAATCTTCGATTAAGCACGACTACGACGATTGAATCATTGGTTTCTCCTGGGGTTTCATTAGTACGCGAAGCTGCGTCCGTTACCCGCGACGCGCGATTGGCTACAAGGGTAAACTCTAATCGCAGCCGGCTCAAAAGGATCCGGTTTCACTAATGAATCAGTTTCCACTAACAAGGCTGCAAAAGAGTGCCGCTGCCAAGCTCGAGGTTGAACAGCAAACCATGTTGAGCATCACCGAACGCCGTCGGCGGCTCAGATCTTTGCTGGGTTCCAGCCAATGTGTGACGCCGGCCAGCGTTTTCGATCCTATTTCAGCGCGCCTGGCGTCCCAGGCCGGCTTTACTTTTGGCATGTTGGGCGGGTCGGTCGCGTCCCAGGCTAGCCTGGCGGCACCGGACGTGAATATCCTGACGCTGACCGAGTTGGCCGACCTAGTGCGCCGTATGACCCGAGCCAGCGATATCAGCCTGTTTGTGGATGCTGACCACGGCTTTGGCAACGCCCTTAGTTCTGCGCGCACCACCGAAGAACTCGAGCACGCGGGCGCTTGCGGTTTTTCACTGGAAGACACCGCCTTGCCAACGCGCTTCGGACAGGCTGAGGGCAGCGACGAATTAATTACGCTGGACGAGATGCTCGGCAAACTGCGCGCAGCCGTCGGCGCACGGCGCGACCCAGAACTGATCATTGCCGGCCGCAGTTCGGCGTTAAAAGTTGAAGGCCTGGCTGGCGCGTTACGGCGAACTACCGAAATGGCCAAGACCGGTGTCGATGCGATATTCCTGATCGGTGTACAGACGCTCGACGAAGTGCGAGCGATTCATGATGCGACCCGGTTGCCGATCATTCTCGGTACCGCGCCGGCCAACCTCACGCATACGGCGCTGGCGCAAGTGGGCGCTCGAATTCTGTTGCAGGGTCATCTGCCCTTGGCAATTGCCGCCAAGGCTTTAGCGGGAGCTTACCAGCAGTTGTTCGCGGGTGCGAAGCCCAGCGATTTGAATGCACAGGCGCTGTCTGCTTCTGAAATGGATGCACTCACGGGTGGTCCGGCAGTCAAGCAGCAAAAGCGCAATTTTCTGATTTGAATCTCGATTCGATAGGGAGTCCTGAATGAACGGTGCAGAAAGTCTGGTACGTACCCTGGTGGCTGGCGGCGTCGACGTCTGCTTCACCAACCCCGGCACATCCGAGATGCATTTTGTAGCGGCCCTCGATTCGATTCCAGGCATGCGCTGTGTGCTCGGCTTGTTCGAAGGCGTGGTTACCGGTGCGGCCGATGGCTACTACCGAATCACCGATCGGCCGGCGGCGACGCTGTTGCACCTCGGACCGGGGCTTGGCAACGGGCTCGCCAATTTGCACAATGCCAAGAAGGCGAACTCGGGTATGGTGAATATTGTTGGCGAACATGCGCGCGAACACATTAAATATAACGCGCCGCTGACCTCCGACATTGAAGGGATTGCGCGACCGATGTCGCATTGGGTACGTACCGCTCAATCATCGGAATCGGTGGCAGCCGACGGCGCTGCCGCAATCCATGCTGCGCGGCGATCACCCGGGCAGATCGCGACCTTGATTCTGCCGGCCGATACCGCCTGGAACGCCGCCAGTTCGGTGGCGCAAGTAGCACCCGATGAAGCGCTCGCGCTGCCGACCAGTGCCGCTGTGCAAGCTGCGGCGCGCGCCTTGTCGCAGGGTAGCAAAGCCATGTTGTTGCTGGGTGGGCGCGCCGTGCGCGGTCGCGCACTTGAGTTGGCTGGACGTATTGCCGCCAAGACCGGTTGCCTGTTGTCGGCCGAATACGGCAATGCTCGGCTTGAGCGCGGAGCCGGTCGAGTGGCTTTGCCGCGCATTCCCTACGTTGTCGATGCTGCAGTCAAGACCTTAAAAGATGTTCAGCAATTGGTGCTGGTGGGTTCGCGCGTGCCGGTGTCGTTCTTCGCTTATCCGAACAAGCCCAGTGTGCAAATACCGCCCGGTTGCCAGGTCACCGAACTCGCACCCATTCAGGCCGATCTCGAGGCTAGCCTGCAAGCGCTGGCCGATGAGTTGGGCGCCAGCAAAGTGCCACCGGCACTGATTGCGAATGGCACACGGCCGCAACTTCCGACCGGTGCGATGAGTCAGGAAGGCATCGCCGCTGTGCTGGGTGCTCTGTTGCCGGAACAGGCAATCATCGTCGATGAGTCGGTATCAACCGGCCGGGGTTTTGCCCGGTTTACCGAGAACGCGGCACCACATGATTGGTTGAATCTGATGGGTGGCGCGATCGGCTTCGGCCTGCCGCAATCGGTGGGTGCCGCCATCGCGGCACCCGATCGTCGAGTCATCACACTCGAAGGCGATGGTAGCGGTATGTACACCGAACAGGCGCTTTGGACCATGGCGCGCGAATCGCTGAATATCACGGTGTTGATATTTGCGAATCGCACCTATCAGATCCTGCGCGGCGAACTCGCCAACGTCGGCGCCGGCGAGCCTGGTAAACGTGCCAACGACATGCTGACCCTCGATCGACCAGCGCTCGATTGGGTTAGCCTGGCCAAGGGGCATGGCGTCGAAGCCGGACGGGTCACTGATCTTGATGGCTTAGGGGTTCAGATGAAGCGGGCCTTGGCCAGGCCGGGGCCTTATCTGATCGAGGTGGTGTTGTAGTTCAGAGCTTCCAAGGTTTACTTTCGTGGTTTTGCCTTGGCCTTCGGTTTTGGCATCGGTAGCTCACGCGCCGTAGCCTCGAACAGTGCCGCCATAAGTTCGGCATCTTCAAGTTGTTCTTCAATCAGAAAATAGTTCTTCGCGCTCCGATAGGGCGGTGTCTCGACGACGTTTCTGAGCAGCGCCCTGCCGGCTACGGTAGGTTTGACGAATAGTTGATTGTCGCAAATCAATGCAACCATTCTCGAGTCACAAAAAAGCGCGTACTCGCCGAACATCTTTTTGGCTTGAACGCCGGAGGTTCCTCGGAGCTGGTCGCAGACAAAATCAACAAATTTTTGATTGGATGCCATCGTCAAGCTTTCGGACGTCTGCGGCGTTGCCACCAGGTCGCAATAACTTCCTGTCTGGATGCTTGCGGGTTGCGGTCATAAAACTCGCGCGTGTGCCGGTTGTATTCAAGTTCACACGCGCTCCAAAGGCTTGAACGGCGAATCAGGAAGGTGAATGGCAATCTCGTCGCCTGGCGCAACCGTACCGCAATTCAATACCACGGCCATGACGCCGCTCTTTCGAATCAGCGAACCGTCCGGCTTGCGATCAAGTACCGCTGACATGAGGCCGGGCTGAAAATGATCGAGCTGATAACAAGGATTGCGAAGTCCGGTCAACTTGACTGCGGCCGATTCGCCTAGTTTGAGTACCGTACCTTCCGGCAAAGCCAAGAGGTCGATACCAACGGTCGTAATGTTCTCACCGATGTCTGCCGGATTGACCCGTAAGCCTGCGTGTGCAAGCTCTTCAAACAGCTCGCTGTGCAGCAAATGAACCTGGCGCAGATTCGCTTGGCTCGGGTCTTGAGCTACTCTGGAACGATGCTTGACGGTTCGCCCGCAATGGGCGTCGCCCTCGACGCCCAGGCCTGCCAGCAAGCGGATACTCGGCTGAAGCGACTTTGAGAACGAATGCGACGAATTTAGCGCGACTGCGATAACACTAGCGATCATTGCAGTTCCTGGTCGCATTAATCCTGGACTTCGAGAATCCCGGCATCCAGATAATTCGCCAATCGACTATCGGCACCAGGATCTTTTGCGGTCTTTTTGATGGCCGGCTTGCACAGATGTTTGCTGCCGGTTTCGCAACTCGCAAGTCCCAGCGCAGCACTCGCCACGCGATCCTGCTCTGCGAACACCTTCGCTGAATAACCACCATCGTCGGGCAGCAGTGCCGCGCCGACATACGCCTTCAGGCCCGCCGCGACGGTACCATGACGGTTAACGTAATCGCGCAAAATGCCCGCACCCACACGAATATTCGCGCGCGGATCGAACGCCTGTTGAATCCCGCCGTAGGGCTTGAATTTCTCGGCATGTACCTTTGTTTGCACTTGCATCAGGCCGCGGGCATCCTGAGTGCTGACGGCCCGAGGATTCAGGCTGGACTCGACCGACATCACTGCCAGTATCAACCACGGATCGAGGTTGATCTCACGTGCTGTCTCGAAGGCCAACTGCACGAAATGAACTGATTCAGCGGCCGAAATCTGATAGCGAGTTGACAGGTATCGAGTGATGTTTTTTTGTTCGTCGCGAATCGATGCGAGTTCGGCCGAACTGGATGCTGATCGGGCGTCATTGATAACCTGCGCGTCGGCGTCGCGAGTCAGACGATGCTCCGATGCGCTGACGCTGGATGGTTCGCGCTGATTCAGCGAGGCGAGCATCATACAAATCGCCAGAATTGTGCACGTTATGACCGTCAGCAGCAGATTTCGTTTCGATGGCTGGTGCCTGACCGGCGCGCGGTTCAAGGATGCAACGCTTGAAGGCACAATGCCCAACTGCGTAGTGCTTGACCACGCATTGCTTGACAGAGCGTTGTTTAACGGTATGTTGTTAAACGGCATTGATACGCTGACCACTGGCTTTGATTGGCCGAGCAGCTTCTCCAGATCGGCCACGCTGAGGCTGAGAAACGACGGAATCTGAACGGTCTGTGCATGCATGATCGGCTGCTTTCTGATGGCTGACGACGTGTGCCGGCAGTATCAGGGACGCGCCCGAGCCACGCTGTATCGATTTGTTCACAGCCAGGCGGACTCTGCCGGCTAAACCAACGCTCAAGTCAGGTTGCCCTGACAAACCGCACCTATTTGTGTGCGTTTTCGCCAAATTACCAAGAGCAGCCGCGTGCGCTCGGGGTCAGGGAGTCTTTGCGATCCGCGCCAGAATTTCCTGGTTGTGCTGGCCCAGCAGTGGCGCAGAGCTCGCGTACTCAATTGGCGTTACCGAGAACTTCATTGGCGATGCAATCATGGGCGCGCTACCAGCCAACGGATGCGGCAAAGTCTGTAGCGTGCCACGCGCTTTGGTCTGCGCTTCTTCGAACGCCTGCGCAATCGTATTGATCGGACCGTTGGCGACGCCGGCGCCTTCGAGAATACCGGTCCAGACCTGGGTCGTACGTTGTGCGAACACCGCAGCCAACAAGGGTTCGATCAACTTGCGGTTATTGACACGATCCGAGTTCTTCAAGAATCGCGGATCCACAGAAAGCTCGGCGCAACCGGCGACCGCACAGAATTTCTGGAACAGGTTGTCGTTACCGCAGGCCAAAATTATGTGACCATCGGCGGTCCTGAACACCTGGTAAGGAACGATGGCGGAGTGCGCATTACCGATACGCTCGGGCGTCTCGCCGGTCGTCAGATAACTCATGCCCGAGATTGACGTCAGCGCCATGGCGGTGTCAAGCAGCGCGACATCAATATATTGGCCGACGCCGGTTTTTTCGCGATGTGCAAGCGCCGCGCAGATGGCAATGCTCGCGTACATGCCGGTCATGATGTCAACGATCGGTATGCCAAAGCGCAGCGGACCACTGCCGGGTTCACCGTCGGGCAAACCGGTAATGCTCATCAGGCCGCTCATGCCCTGCACCATGAAATCGTAGCCCGGGCGCTCCTTGGCCGGGCCGGTTTGCCCGAAGCCGGTAACCGAGCAATACACAAGGTTCGGGTTGACGGCCTTGAGATGGCCATAACCCAAGCCGTAGCGATCGAGATCGCCGACCTTGTAATTTTCAATCACAACATCGCACAGGGCGGCCAGCGCACGAACCTTTGCCTGGCCCTTCGGGTCAGCTAAATCGACCGTGATCGATTTCTTGCCGCGATTCGCCGCCAGGAAGT
>JANORY010000342.1:0-3019 GCA_031415535.1 Burkholderiales bacterium
GGCCAGCCAGTGATTACAGGGACTCGCGTTACCGTGCGCACGGTACTTGCTTCGCTTGCTGACGGCATGGACGTCAATGCGATTGTGGCCGACTTCCCTAGCGTTTCGTCGGACGCTGTGCGCGCGGTCATTGCTTTCGCTGCAATTTCTACCGAGGAGGACTTGCCTGTACCGGCCATCCCGTCCTTGTCATGAAAATTAAGCTGGATGAAAACATGTCCAGCCGATTGATCGAGGTATTCCGAAGTTATGGCCACGACGTTCATACCGTGCCCGATAAATTGATTCATGGCGAGCTTGCTTTGTCGTTTTGACTGAATGAAGGCTGCGTACTAGGCGGCCTTTAAGTGCAGATTTGCCAGAACTTTTGTCGATACCGGCCCGGTTCGTCAACTCGATAGCGATCGACTGTTCCATCGGGCACCGAGCCTTGTTTCGAAGTCACTGCGTCGGGGTTTGATGCGCAAAGCGCACTGTCGATAGTATTCGACCCATCATCACCTCAACCGTAGTACAACCCAGTCGGGATTTCGCTACGGCATAGAATTGTTTCAGCGGATTTGAGTGGATTCTCACGGATTCGAACTCAAATGTTGCAGCGACCGAGCCGACATGGACTGGCGATGAGAGATCGTCGATTTAGTTTGTCGCAATAGGCCATCTCGATGATCATGACGGGACATTTTTGTAAGCGGCGACGTTTTGGAAGGCGTTATTCCTGCGATCGAAGAAGTGTTCAACGCGGAGGGAATCACGCCCCGTCGCCCCCGAAGTCGCGGTGCTGGCCGTAGTTCCAAATCCGATACAAATCGGCCATGACGGGCATTGTGCTTGCGCTGTCTTTTGGGGATCTGGTTACTCTAACTTCGGGCTGGAGCTTATCGATGGCGGCCGCGTGCTGAGTGCGCTGTGCTAGCTCGCCGAATGAACGGATTCGGCATCAGCGGTGGATCGGCGCGCGAGGGGTTCAGATTCCTGCCAGAGTCACGTCGTTAGAAGCCGGTAATAATCAACAATTTGGCTTACGCAATCTGGCCTACTATGTTTGGAGTCTGCGTTGCTTATCAATTGCCTATCTGACTAAATGTCTACGACGGCAAGCTTGCCGTAGGCCGCCAGCGAGTTCGGGGCTGTCTATACTGACCTTGATGAACAGAGACAACTTTACTAACTGCCCCACTGAGCCTTCAGCATTCAAGCGCCGCGTGTTGCTTGCTGTCAGCGGTCTCACCCCACAAATAGTGACCGAGACTCTGTACGCCTTGGCTGCCGACGAATACGCGCCCTTTGTACCGACGGAGGTTCATCTGATCACGACTTCAGAGGGCGCACGTCGTGCCGAATTGTCATTGCTTAGTGATGATCTTGGCTGGTTTCATAGACTCTGCACTGACTACGACATGCCCGGTGTGCGCTTTGATCGAAGCCACATACACATAATGCGTGGCGAATCCGGGCAGCTACTCGATGATATTCGCAGCCCCAAGGATAACCAGGCCGCCGCTGACTTTATTACCAACCAGGTTCGTGTTGTTACCGCTGACCCTGCTTGCGCATTGCATGCCTCAATTGCTGGCGGCAGGAAGACAATGGGCTACTACCTGGGTTACGCGCTGTCACTTTACGGGCGTCCGCAAGATCGCTTGAGCCACGTCTTGGTGAGCGAACCCTTCGAGTCCAGCTACGATTTTTTCTATCCGACCCCTTACAGCCGCGTCTTGCAAACCCGCGACGGCCAATTGGCAGATACAGCGACAGCGCAAGTTACGCTGGCCAATATTCCATTTGTTAGTCTCCGGCACGGTCTGCCTACTGCATTGCTCGCGGGGCACGCGAGTTTTAATGATACCGTGCGAGCTGCACAAGCGGCACTGGCACCTCCTGGCCTGGTGCTTGATACGTCGCAGCAGTGCATCTATGCTGCCGGTAAGACAGTCTCCTTGCCGCCGGCGGAATTGGCTTTGCTCGCGGTTTTTGCTCGACGAATACAGTGCGGCCTTGGTCCAATAGAAGCACCACCCAAAGGAAGCGGCGACCTAGCTTGGGCAGCATGTTACTTGCGGGAGTACAGGAAAATTACTGGAAACCTGGCAGATATCGAAGCCACCGAGCGTGCCTTGCGTAACGGCATGGATGGCGATTATTTTTCGGTCCGGAAGTCCAAACTCGAAAAGCGTATGCGTGCTTCGTTGGGAACCGCCGCTGACGGTTATCGGATCGACGACGGAGGCAAACGGCCGCGTGCATACCAACTAATGTTGCCGTCCGAGCGAGTCGGCTTTTCTACAGACAATTCAGTTCGGAAGGAACTCTGATGCCAATGAAAAAGAACGAACTGCTGGCGGCCTCGTGTCGTATGGCATTGGCAGCGTTTCTGCACGACCTCGGGAAATTTGCTGAGAGAGCCAGACTTGACGTCACAAAAGACGCGCTCGACGCGCACTTAACACAGTACTGTCCATACCACAGCACTGACGCAGGTGGTAAAAACGGATACCACAGCCACAAACACGCTGCATATACAGGACTCGCGTTCGACATTGTGGAACAAAGTGCGCCGAGCCTAATTCGCGGAAACATGCACCCATTCGTAAATAGCGATCAACTGCAAGTTAATCGCCTTGAGGCGACCGACTCGTTGATCAACGCTGCTGCAGCCCATCATAGGCCTGAGACATTTCTGCAATGGGTGATCGCCACCGCCGATCGCGTGGCGAGTGGCTTCGAACGAGAGGAGTTTGACCGCTACAACAATGCAAGAGACGAGAACAGCGAGACAAAGACGGGTCGCAATCATTATCAAGCCCGCCAACTTTCGCTGTTTGAACAAATTAGTTTGGACGGAATCGACCGTCAAAAAACCACTGCCAAGGACTTGAAATGGCGCTATCCGTTGAAACCCCTTTCGCCGTCGGGCATTTTTCCGCAGTTGCGGGAGCAATGTGAACCAAGTGGTGACGATCGCGCTCAAGCCGAATACAGGCTATTGTGGGATTCGTTCTTGGCCGCCTTAAATGAG
>JANORY010000343.1:0-2844 GCA_031415535.1 Burkholderiales bacterium
GACAGTAGTGACCGCAACTACCGAGAATGCCGGTCAGCAGAAACCATCCGATCTGGCCGGTTGTGGGCGTCGTCCAGTGGGCCAGCGCCAGCGGCAACGACAGCAGAGAAACGGTGACCGCCTGCCAGACAACGATGACCTCGGGTGAGTCATTTCGAGTCAACACTTTGGTCATCAGGAACGACACCGCAAACACCGGCATCGACATGACCATCACCAGCGTCCACCAGCCGCCGCTGCCGACCAACTTCGGGCCGACTACAATCAGCACGCCAACGAAGCCAATGACGGCCGCGACCCAGCGCTCCCAACGCATTTTCTCGCCGAGCATCATTGCCGCGCCGATCATGATGAAGATTGGCGTGGTGAAGCCGATCGCTGTGGTGTCGGCGATCGGCAAATGAGGCAATGCGAGAAACCAGAGCACCAAGCCCAGCGTGTGAACAGCGCCGCGCCAGAACTGGCCGCTGATGCTGCTGGGAATGTAGGCACGAACACCGGCGCGAAACACAAACGGCAGCATCACTGCCAGTCCGAAAACATAACGAAGAAATTGTGCCTCGGTTGGATGCACCGCCTGGCTCATCGAACGAGCCACCGCGTTCAGGATCGTGAACAATAGTCCGGAAGCAGCCCCCCAAAGCATGGCCCGGTGTGCGGCACCCAGGGCGTTGAAACGGTTAACCCAATGCTGCGCGGCCCAACGATTACTCACTGCAATGCATTCAACGCCAGAGCGAGAAACTGATCTGCATAGTTGGCGTCAATCCAGCGTACAACTACGACTGCATCCTGCTCGGGCAGCACGCAGGTTATTGAGCCGCCGGCACCGAACGCCGCGTAGGCGCTGCCCGGCAAGCTCGGAAAAACCGACTGCGAGCCATTCAACCAGAGCAGGTAGCCATACCACGGCGCGATGGCGCAAGGTTCTCGCATCGCATCGATCCAACTAGCGGGCAACAATTGTGCGCCGCTCCACTGACCACGGTTCAGCAGCAATTCGCCAATCAAGGCCTGATCGCGCGCGCCGATTGACAGGCCACCACCCCAGTGTGTTCCGCCTGGCACCGACTGGACTCGTTTGCCGTTCAGCGTGATCCAGGAGTGCTCATATCCGACCCAGCGCCACTGCGCACTAGCACCAATCGGATCGGTGATGGCTTCGCGAAAAACCTCCGGCAAGGCTCGGCCAAACAGGCGCAACAAGGCGTACGACAATTGGTTGATGCGGACATCGTTGTATTCCCAATAAGTGCCGGGCCGCTGAAGTACGCGCGCCTCGCCCTTCGCACCCGCCGGCCGGGTTGGCTGGAACTGCAATGCTCGAAAGTGATCGACCTGATCGGGAATGCCCCAACACTGTCCCTGCCACTCGCTGGTTTGTTGCAGCAACTGTGCCCAGGTGATGGCGGCATTGTGTAGGTCATCGAAGCCAATTCGGGGCACCCGATTGACCACTGCCTCGTGGACATCGCCGATCAGTCCGCGATCGAGCGCAACGCCAGCCAACAAGGCCAGGTAGGTCTTGGCTACCGAGAAGGTCAGATCGGGCCGATCTGGCTCGCCCCAACTCACCAGCTCTTGGCCGTGCTGGCGGATAACGCCCGATACCGGGCCACGCGCATGTACCGGGCCCAACAACTGGTTCCAGGGCGGTCGGTCTTGCTGGTGGATTCCCCAGTTGGCTGCACCTGCGCCAGGATCGCGGTCCCAGGCAACTTCATGTTGTTGCGCGAAGCGAATCGCGTTGGCGAGTGCCGCGTTGCGGATTTCGTAGTCCCGACTCACGTCTTCTTGCTGCCTCGATCCGGATAGCTGACGGCCATGCCATCGCGGACGTCTTGTTGAATGCCGTACTGCGCAAACGGATACCGAAAGCCGTTCTTCGCTAGCGCCCGCATACCGGTTATGGCGCTTTGCAAGTACTCGGGTGGTAAGGCCATTAACATTTCATCGTCGAGCACGCCGCCGTAGCGGCGCTCTGCAAAACACGGAATCGACAGGCTTGGCTTGCGGGTTGACAGGGCGCGGCCCCACGAGTCGGCGCAGGCGGACTCGCCGACACAGCTCCAGTCAAAGCGCTGGTAGCCGGACCATTGCAGGCCGTTGATGAAGTACATCATGGCACCCGGTGTCGCGTAGAACAACACAATATCGGGCGACTCCAGTCGCTCACTGGCCAGCGGTGCGACGGCGAGTGCCTCGTAGCGGCCATGCGGCACCACATGCATTGCCTGCTGATGCGCCCGTGCGTCGACCGGTGTGGCGTACCACACGCCAGTCATCGACTTGCCCGAGCGCCACTCCTCGTTCTGTTCGGTCAGCCCGACCACGGCGCGACACTGCGCGCCAACCAGATCGGCACTGGTAATACCGACGGTCCAGCCGAGGCGCGCCGCCTGAGCGACGATCTGGTCGGTGGTGTGGACGTTTTTAGGGCGGCGAATTTTTGGCACTGCTGCCATGTCAGCGGCGCGCTCGTACAGCTTCATCGTGAATGGAATGCAGCGCAGCTTGAGCAATTGCTCAAGCGCCGTTGCCATCTCGGACATCGTCAGCACAGTTTCACTCATGGCAGCCATTTCTCCGGGAAGTATCCAAATTCATAGTCCGGTCGATTCGAGCACTGAGCGATTGAGCTTGCGGACATCGGAAACTCCCGCCAGCGCCATGCTGACGTCAAGTTCGCTGCGAATGATCTCAAGCATCTTGGTCACGCCCGGCTCACCCAGTGCACCCAGTCCGAACAAAAAGGCTCGGCCCACCATCGTGCCTTGTGCACCCATCGCCAGCGCCTTCAGAAGATCCTGACCCGAGCGGATACCGCCGTCCATCCAGACTTCA
>JANORY010000344.1:0-1246 GCA_031415535.1 Burkholderiales bacterium
CCCCTGGTCACGCTATCTGACCGGCAAACAGGGCCGCGCGCCGGAGCCGTATTATGACCCGCTCGATTATATGGTGTCGGCGGCGCACGCCCGGAAAATGGAATTTCACGCCTGGTTTAACCCGTATCGGGCCACGACGGACCTCGATACAAGCCGCCTCGCGCCGAATCATCTGATGAAATTGCGGCCCGATTGGGCATTTCGCTACGGCTCGAAATATTTTTTCAACCCCGGAATTCCGTCGGTTCGGTATCATCTGGTCGATATGATTGGCGATGTCGTGAGTCGATATGATATCGACGGCGTGCATTTCGACGACTATTTTTATCCGTATCCGGAAAAGGGCGAGACGATAAATGACCGCGCGGCCTGGGACGAATTCGGGCGCGGCAAATTCACGACCGTCGATGACTGGCGGCGCGACAACGTGAGCGAATTCGTGCGCCTCGTGTCTGAAAAAATCCGCTCCATCAAGCCATATGTGAAATTCGGCATCAGCCCGTTCGGCGTGTGGCGAAATTCAAACACCGACCCGATGGGCAGCGCGACTCGCGCCGGCATTCAAACTTATGACGATTTATACGCCGACGTACTTTATTGGCTTGACAGGAATTGGCTCGATTATGTGGCTCCGCAGATTTATTGGAGCATCGGTTTTCCGCCCGCCGATTATGAAAAGCTCGTCGACTGGTGGAGCAAAAACAGCTATGGCAAACACGTTTACATCGGCCACGCGGCCTATAAAGTTGGCGACACGCAGGTCATCAAAAACGACCCGAACTGGGGTTATCGCGACGAAATCAATCATCAGGTGAACCTCAACCGGCGCAATCAAAATATTCAGGGCAGCATATTTTTCAGTGCGCGAGCCGTTTTGCGCAACCCGCTGGGAGTGGCCGATTCGCTTCGCACCGCGATTCGTTTTTTTCATCACCATCGGGTCGGACGAAAAACTTTCCACATTATTTCGGTTGAACGCCGTGACCACATAGGTATAATATTCGCCTTCCTGCACCGCCTGGTCTTCCCAAAACCAGCGTTCGGGATTGAAAGGCGAGGTGAAACGGAGGTTGGTCGCGTCGTTGAAATCGCCCACGCCGTCGCCCGCAAAACGCCAGACCGCGAAATAATACGGCTGGTCTTCCGGTACTTCCGAGCAGACTTGCCACGCCAGTTTGATGGCCGACGGCGAGCCTTTAATCTTGCAAATAGCAGGAGCGGCGGGCGGATTTCCTTTGAATGTCAT
>JANORY010000345.1:0-6314 GCA_031415535.1 Burkholderiales bacterium
GACAAGCGGCTGGTTGCTTACCTGGTGAGCCCGGACTACCATGCCCAGCAGGGCCAGATCGTCGAGCAACTGCGCCTGAGCATCCGCGCCATGATGCCCGACTACATGATGCCGGCGCACTTCGTGTTTCTGCCTGCGTTGCCACTGACGCAAAACGGCAAGCTCGATCGCGCCGCGCTGCCGGCACCGGCCAGTTCGCGTTCGGACAGTGCCAAGCCGTTCATCGCGCCGCGCAACGCCACCGAGCACACCATCGCCGCAGTGTGGCAAACGGTGCTTCGAGTCGATCGCGTCAGCGTCGACGATCACTTCTTCGAGCTTGGCGGCGACTCGATCCTCAGCATCCAGGTAATCGCGCGTTGTCGACAGCACGGCCTTCAATTCACTCCGAAAGACTTGTTCAAGCGGCCGACCATCGCCCTGCTTGCCGAAGTGGTGCGCGTGGCACCGGTTGCCCTAAAAGCGCCTTCCGAACCAGTCGCTGGCGCGGTGCCTTTGACGCCGATTCAGCTCTGGTTCTTCGAGCAGCGGTTCGCCGACCCGCACCATTGGAACCAAGCGTTTATGTTCGAGGTGCCAGCCGAGCTCGACCTGCAAGCGCTCGAAGTGGCGCTGCGCGGGCTGCTGTCGCGCCACGACGCATTGCGCATGCGCTACCTGCAGGACGCCACCGGCCGATGGCTGCAACAGTACGGCGCGGACGATTCGAATCTACACTTGGGTCGCATTGACTTGTCGGGCGTGGCCGCCGACCACCGAACCGCCGCCATCGAGGCGGCTGCCGCTGCCGAGCAGGCGACCATCAACTTGGAGACCGGGCCGTTGCTGCGCGCGGTCCACTTCCATCTTGGTGCCAAGCTTCGCGCTCGCCTGCTGCTGGCCGTCCACCATCTTGTGGTTGACGGCGTGTCGTGGCGGGTGTTGCGTGAGGATCTGGAAACCCTGTATTTGGCCGCAAGTGGCGGCGCTGCTGCGCCGCTGCCCGAGAAAACAAGCTCACTTCAAACCTGGGCCAAAGCGCTGTACGAGCATGCGCGCAGCGTCGCGGTGCGGGCGACGTTCTCGTACTGGCAGGCGCTCGCGGCCAAGCCCGTGTTGAAGCTGGCGCATCACGCCGCAGGGCAAGCGCCCTTCGCTGCCGAGGGGACGCTGATTAAACGCTTGTCCCGCGACGACACGCGCGCCCTGTTGCAGCGGCTTCCCGCAGTCTTTCAAACCCAGATCAATGACGCGCTGTTAACGGCACTGGCACGCGCCCTGCAACGCTCGACCGCCAGCACGACGCTGCGGATCGATCTCGAAGGGCACGGCCGCGAACACCTTGTCGACGGCGTCGATGTCTCGCGCACGGTCGGCTGGTTTACGACGCTGTTTCCGATCGCGCTCGACGTTGAACCGGGCACGGACGCGGTCGACACCTTGTTGATGATCAAGGATCAGTTGCAACGGCTTCCCGATCGCGGCCTGAGCTACGGCCTGCTGCGCTACCTGTCGAGTGACCCTGCGGCGCGTGATAGCCTGGCCTGCATGGCAGCGTCACCGGTGCTGTTCAACTACCTCGGTCAGTTCGATGCGGTCGTCGCCGATTCGGCGTTATTCAGTTTCGCGAGCGAATCCACCGGCCCGTGGCGCAGCCCGCGCGCACGACGCAGCCACGCGCTGGAGATCATTGCCGTCGTGCGTGACGGGCAACTCGAAATTGCCTGGCATCACGACGCCGAGGCGCAGCACGAGGCTTCGATCGCGCGGCTCGCCGACGGCATGCTGGCGGGCCTGCTCGAACTCATCGGCAACGCGCAGTCTTCGCGGCGGCGCGCGCGGGCACCAGCCGACTTCCCGCTGGCCGGGCTCGACGCCGCAGGCCTGGCGCGACTTGCCATCCAATATCCGCAGCTCGACGACGTCTATTGCCTGACGCCGATGCAGCGCTTGTTCTTCGCGATGGAAACCTCGCCGGCTAATCTGGGCTTCGAGCAGTGGCATTTCCGCCTCGACGGCACACTCGATGCGGCGCTGCTGCGGCGCGCGATCGAGGCAGTGATCGAGCGCCATAACATGTTGCGCACGGCCTTTGTCGCCGACGGCGGCGCCGAACCGCTGCAGATTGTCTCGGCGGGCGCCGCGCTGCCGTGGTCCGACGAGGATTGGCGAGCCTTCCCCGCCGCCGAACAAACCGAACACCTCAGCGCGCTGCTGGCGTCGGATGCGTGTGTCCGCTTCGATCTCGCTCAGGCACCGCTGATGCGCGTGGCGTTGCGGCGGGTCGCCGACCAGTCGTATCACTTGGTCTGGAGCACACACCACCTGTACATCGACGGCTGGTCCTGGCCGATCGTGTTCGGCGATCTATCTCGGGCCTATGCAGCGCTTGAAGCGGGCAAGACGCCGTGGCGGGATCAAGCCCTGCCGTTCAAGCGCTACGTCAAGTGGCTGGCCGTCGATGCACCGGATTCGCAAGACTTCTGGAAAACACAGCTCGCCGAGTTTTCCGCCCCGACGCCCTTCATGCTGAGCGCGCCGGCCGTGGCCTCGAGCGCGCCTGATCCGACCGAACCCTTTGCCGAAGTGCTGGCCAGCGTGCCGGCGGCCACCACCGACGCACTGCAAAGCTTCGCGCGCGCGGCGCACGTCACCTTGAGTGCGGTGTTCAACGCAGCTTGGGCGCTGTTGCTCGCGCACTATAGCGGCACCAGAAGCGTGGTGTTTGGCGCGGCGTTTTCCGGTCGGCCGGCGGACATCGAGGGCATCGAGGCGATGGTCGGGCCTTGCGTCAACAACTTGCCGGTGCGCGTCGAAGTCGAACCGGCCGCTGCGCTCAAACCCTGGCTCGCATCAATTCAACAGCGCCAGTTCGATATCGGCCAACATCAATACGCGCAACTGGAACAGATACAACAATGGGCCGGCATCGCCTGGCGGCATCGGCTGTTTGACAGCCTGGTCGTGTTTCAGAACTATCAGGTCGATGACAGTGCCCGCAGCGTCGGCGGCAATATTCGCAGCACATTGATTTCTGCGCCCGAAGCAAGCAACTACCCGCTAACGCTGGCCGTGTCGGTCGAGCAGCAACTGCGGATTCGATTGATCTACAAATCTGGCGCCTTGGCGCGGGCCGACGTGGAACAGTTTGCCCAAGACCTGTCGAGCGTTTTGTCGGCGATGGCCGCGCCCGGCACTGCGACAGTCGGCGACCTATTGCGTGCGCTTCCGGCCGGCTTGCGCGCTAAAGCAGATGAATTTGCGGCGGCCCGCGCGATCGTGCGTCGCAGTGCTTTTTTGGCACCTTCGAGCAGCGCGGAGCGTGACATCGCTGCGCTGTGGCAGGAACTTTTCGGCGTCGATGCGGTGTCGCTCGACGACAATTTCTTCGACCTCGGAGGGCATTCGTTGCTGCTGGTGCGGGCCCATGCCAGGCTGAAAGCCAGCATGCGCGCCGATCTGCCGATCGTTGCGCTTCTGCAATACCCGACCGTGCGATCGCTGGCCCATTACCTCGGCGGCGGTGCCGATGCCGACCAGCAAAAGATGGCGAGCAACACAATGGATCGCGCCCAAAGACAACGTGAGGCACAGATGCGGCAACGCAAAATCGCCGGAAAGCAACGCAATACATGAGTTACTCAGACGCCTACGACCCCTTGGAGGGAATCGCAATCGTCGGCATGGCGGGCCGCTTTCCGGGTGCTCGTAATGTTGCCGAGCTGTGGCAGAACCTGCTGGCCGGGCGCGAGACCATTACCCGCTTCAGTCCGGAAGAGCTGGAACCCGCGCATCCCGAAGACATGGACGTGCGCGCCGATCCGAACTACGTACGGGCCCGCGGCATGCTGGCCGATGTCGACCTGTTCGACGAACAATTCTTCGGCTTCAGTCCGAAGGAAGCCTCGGTGCTCGACCCGCAACAGCGGCTGTTCCTCGAAACAAGCTGGCAGGCGCTCGAGCACGCCGGCTACGACCCAAAGGCGTTCGGTGGCCCGATTGGTGTGTTCGCCGGCGCGACCACCAATAGCTACTATCTGAACAACCTGTTGTCGCGGCGCGACGTGACCGACCAACTCGGTTTGCTGTCGACACAAATGGCGAATCAGAATCAATACATGGCCACTCGGGTGGCCTACAAGTTCGACCTCAAAGGTCCAGCGCTCAACATCCAGACCGCCTGCTCGACGTCGCTGGTCGCTGTGTGCACCGCATTCCAGAGCTTGCAGTCCTTTCAGTGCGACATGGCCTTGGCCGGCGGCGCGTCGGTTCAAGTGCCACAAAAGATCGGCTACCTGTACCAGGAGGGTTCGATCCTCGCGCCCGACGGGCATTGCCGCCCCTTCGATCGCGACGCCGGCGGCACGGTGTTCAGCAATGGCCTGGGCGTTGTAGTGTTGCGGCGCTTGCGCGATGCGATCGATGACGGCGACACCATCTACGCCGTCATCAAGGGCGCCGCCCTCAACAATGACGGCAGCGCCAAGCTCAGCTTCACCGCGCCGAGTGTCGACGGCCATGCTCAGGTGATCGCCCTGGCGCAAGCACTCGGCGGCATCGACCCGCAGACGATTTCCTATGTCGAGGCACACGGTACCGGTACGGCGCTGGGCGACCCGATCGAGATCGCCGGGCTGACGCAGGCGTTTCGGGCCGGCGGCGCCACCGGCAACGGCTTTTGCGCGATCGGTTCGTTAAAATCCAACATCGGCCACCTCGACGCCGCCGCTGGCGTTGCCGGCCTGATCAAGGCCACACTGGCGCTGCATACCAAGACCCTGCCGGCGAGCCTGAACTATGCATCGCCTAATCCCAAGCTCGACATTGAGAACACGCCCTTCTTCGTCAATGCCGCGCGGCGCGACTGGCCAGCCGGTGCCACCGCGCGCCGCGCCGGTGTAAGCTCGTTCGGCGTCGGCGGCACCAACGCGCATGTGGTGCTCGAAGAAGCGCCGCCGTCAGAACACGACGACGCCGTGCCCAGGCCCGAACAACTGCTGCTGATCTCGGCGCGTGACGCGGACTCTTTAGAGCGTGCCGCCGGTCAATTGAGGGTCCATCTCGAACAAAATCAAAGCGCCGCGTTCGCCGACCTTGCCTACACCTTGCAGGTCGGGCGCCGCGCCTTTAGCCATCGACGCGCGCTCGTGTGCCGCAGCCGCGACGATGCGATCGCGCTGCTCCAGACCGGCGATTCGAAGCGCGTGCACCGGTCCAGCGCGCAGACCAGTGACATCGGTGTCGGCTTCATGTTCCCTGGTCAAGGTGCGCAGTACGTCAACATGGGTCGCACCTTGTACGAGTCGGAACCTTTGTTCCGCGAACAGATCGACGCTTGTGCGGCGGCGCTCAATCCTTTGCTGGGTGTCGATTTTCGGGAAATCCTATACCCGGACGACGCAGGCAGCGCGGCAGCGCAACAACAGCTCACACAAACTGCGATCACCCAGCCAGCGTTGTTTGCGATCGAATACGCACTGGCGCAGTTGTGGCTCTCTTGGGGCATCACGCCCAAGGCCCTGATCGGTCACAGCGTCGGCGAGTACGTAGCGGCTTGTGTCGGCGGCACGTTTGCGCGCGACGACGTACTGGTGCTGCTCGCCAAGCGTGCCCGCCTGATGCAGCAAATGCCGTCTGGCGCGATGCTCGCGGTGCGCGCATCGGCACTGCAGCTTCAGGCTGAACTTGGGCCACGCATTTCAATCGCTGCATTAAACGCGCCGAACCTGACCGTATTGTCCGGCGATCACGAGGCCATCGCAGAACTCGCCGCAGCCTTGAGCGCCAAAGGCGTCGCAAGCCGCCTGCTGCCGACCTCGCATGCCTTTCATTCGCCGATGATGGAGCCGATCGTTGCGCAGTTCATCGAGCTGGTGAAGAACACACCGCGCCAAGCGCCGACTCTGCCTTGGGTGTCTAGCCTGACCGGCAAGACCATCACCGTCACTGAAGCCACCGACCCGGTCTATTGGGCCAGGCAGTTGCGCGAGCCGGTGCGTTTCATGGAGGGCGTAGGCCAACTGTTCGACACGCGGCTCGCACTGATCGAAGTCGGACCCGGCCAGGCGCTCACCAGCCTGGCGCGCCAGCATGTCGAACGCAACGCCGAGCAGTTGATCGTCACATCGTTGAACCCGGGTCAAGAATTCGGCGCTGACCCCGAATATTTGTTGGCCGCCGCCGGCCAACTCTGGACCCGCGGCGTCACGCTCGACTGGCCGCGCTTGCACGGCGGCGCGCGACGTCGGCGTGTGGCCTTGCCGACCTATCCCTTCGCGCGCCAGCGCCACTGGGTCGTCCCGGCACCGCGAACCGCAGCGGCTACGATGTCCTAT
>JANORY010000346.1:0-1043 GCA_031415535.1 Burkholderiales bacterium
AATTTCGCCGACGGTCAGGTTTTCCTTGCCCGCAGCATTTTTCAGTTCGGGAATGTAGCGGCTCATCGGCGCGGCGATTTCGAGGCGTTTTTCATCAACTAATTTAATGAGCGAAATGGTGGTTGCCGCAATTTTCGTCACCGAAGCCAGGTCGTACAAATCGGTCAGCCGAACGGGCCGCGTCTGCTCGTAAGTCTGAAAGCCCCAGGCCTTCTGAAAAACGACCGAGCCGTCTTTCACAACGAGCATTTGCCCGCCAGGGGCCGCGCCGGTTTTGAACATTTCGTCGGCCAGAAGGTCGAGCTGTTTCAGCGAGTCGCTGCTCATGCCGACCGCCTCCGGCAGGTCGTATCTGAGCCGCGTAACTGATTGGCGGTCAATGCCTTGTGCAAATTTTGCCGCTGCCGAAGCTGTTACCGGCAGCCTTCCTTTCAGCGGAATTGCCCCGAAAATGGCCTGTGCCGAGAGGCTCTGCGCGTTCTCTTCTTCCGTAAAACCGAGCAAAACGGTCGGTATTTCATCAAAAAAACGGAGGATGTACGGCGTGCCGAAAACGGTCAAAACGACCCTGTTTTGCCGGTTCAATTTGGAGACAAACGACCGCATCGAAGGCGAAATTCCGAACGTGTCAACGGCACCCTCGGAGCCTTTGACAAATGGAGCCGAGCGCGTTTTGTGGATGCTGACAAAAACGGTCGAGTAGTTTTTGAGGGTGTCGAGCAGGTTTTTTTCCGCCTCCGGCGAGATTTTTTTTGACGAAAAAAACGCGTCGATGGGCGCGTAAAAACCGAGCTGATTCTGAAAAATGGTCGGCCCGTCTGCCCCCAGCGAAATGGACGCAAACCGTTGATTTTCAATCGATTGAATCGGAATTTGGGCCGGTTCGTCGCGAACGAGGGTGAGGGCATTTGCCATCAGTTTTCGTTTCAGAACGACGGCTTCGGGGCTGTTTAAATCGCGGCGAATGTTTTCAGCATTGACCGGTTCGCTGGCGGCGTGGAGTCCAAGCCGAAATTTGGTGGCCAGCACCCGTTTGACCGAAT
>JANORY010000347.1:0-1908 GCA_031415535.1 Burkholderiales bacterium
CTTGGCGGGGTGTTTGCTGCCCTCGGCGGGCTTCAGTGTGTTCAGCTTCATGTTGCTTGATTCCGTTTTCTGGCTAATGTGCTGGCTAATATGCTGACAGACAGGTTGACAGACCGGTTGACAGACGCTCAGACGACCTGAACCAGGTAGCGAACCTTGTTGATCATGCCGCGTACCGACGGCGTATCTTCGAGTTCACGTACTTGATTTATTTTTTTCAGTCCCAGCCCATGCACCGTATCGACATGACCCTTTTTGGTTCCGATCGGACTCTTGACCAGCATGACCTTCAATGTCTTGGTGCTCATTACCGTGTTGGTGTTCATACTCATTTCACCTTAAGCCGTGAACAATTCTTCGACCGACTTACCCCGCTTGGCGGCGATTTCACCCGGGGTGCTGGTGCGCTTGAGCGCATCGATGGTCGCGCGAACCAGATTGTAGGGATTGGTCGAGCCATGGCTCTTGGCAACGACGTTCGTTACACCCACCACCTCAAAGATGGCGCGCATCGGGCCACCGGCAATGATGCCGGTACCTTCGCTGGCCGGTGCCAGAAACACCTTGGCGGCGCCATGCTTGCCATACACCGTATGATGTAAAGTGCCGCCCTTCAGGCTGACCTTGACCATGCGGCGGCGCGCTTCTTCCATCGCTTTTTGCACAGCGACCGGCACTTCCCGTGACTTGCCCTTGCCCATGCCGATGCGGCCATCGCCGTCACCAACCACGGTGAGGGCCGCGAAACCGAGAATACGGCCACCCTTGACCACCTTGGTGACCCGATTGACCGCAATCATCTTCTCGCGAAGACCGTCGTCGCGCTCTTCTGCGCCAACCCGTGCTTGAATTTTTGCCATGATTAATCCTTAGAACTTCAGGCCAGCTTCACGCGCTGCTTCGGCCAGCGCCTTGATACGACCGTGATAGCGGAACCCTGAGCGATCAAACGCCACCGTCTCGATGCCGGCCTTCAATGCTTTTTCTGCCAGGCGCTTGCCGACGATGGTTGCAGCGTTGACGTTGCCACCCTTGCCCGTCAGACCGGCCAGTTGCGTACGCACTTCAACCTCGACGGTTGATGACGACACCAGCACGCGCTCGTTGGCCGCGTCCATGATGCTCGCGTAAATGTGCTGATTCGAGCGATGCACGGTCAGCCGGGTAGCCCGCAGTTCGCGGATCTTCAACCGTGTCTGCCGCGCCCGGCGCAGCCTTGAAACTTTCTTGTCCATTGCTAGAGTCCCGAAACCTTTGTCGTGCGTCGCCGCACGTCTTTTGACCAGAATCTCGCAGCATGCGCCGCGAGCCATGGGCTTGATTATTTCTTCTTGACTTCCTTGAGTTTGATCTTCTCTTCGGCATAGCGCACACCCTTGCCTTTATAGGGTTCGGGCGGCCGGAAAGCACGAATCTCAGCAGCCACCTGACCGACCCGTTGCTTGTCCGAACCCTTGACGACAATTTCGGTCTGTGTTGGGGTGTCGGCTTTGACGCCTTCGGGCAACTTGTAGACGATCGGGTGCGAAAACCCGAGTGTCAAGTTGAGCGAGCTACCTTGCGACTGCGCCCGATAACCAGTCCCGACCAAGCTCAGCTTACGCTCGAAGCCCTTGGTCACACCAGTGACCATGTTGGCCAACAGGGCGCGTAAAGTCCCACTCATTGCATCGGCTTCGCTCGACTCGTCGTTGACCGTCAACAGCAAGTTGCTGCCTTCTTTGACGACCTTGACCTTCGGGGTAATCGCCTGCTTCAAAGTGCCCAACGGGCCTTTCACACTGATCGAGTCAGCAGCCAGGTTGATATCAACTCCGGCAGGCACTGCAATCGGCATACGTCCAATTCTTGACATGACTAGTTCTCCTCGCGTCGCGACGGTTATGCGACGTAGGCGAGGACTTCGCC
>JANORY010000348.1:0-3836 GCA_031415535.1 Burkholderiales bacterium
CAGATCAGCCTAGGGCTGAGTCGAGACTACTTGCAGATTGCCGGACGATAACGAACTGGCAAGGTCGTACCAGCGCCGTTACAGGTAATGTCGTAGGTGCCCTCTTTGCCCACTGCAGTACCCGGTTCAATCACATACTGAAGCAGCGTACCCGCAGCTTGCGAAGTCTTGGTACCCATTGTCGCAGTAACTTGCGCAGGGGCCGTCAGCGTACCACCCGGAGCGTAAACCATCGCCGACAGGTTATCGGTGCCGGTCGGCGTTTTCATCGGCGCTTGGGCCACGGTAGGCCAGCCACCGTTTGAGGTGTGGAATTCGGCGATACCGTTAGCAGCGTTACGGGCAAAGCCGACCGCTTCCGTGACACGAGCGCGTACCGTGTAGTCCTGGTAAGCAGGAATTGCAACGGCGGCCAAGATACCGATAATCGCAACAACGATCATCAACTCGATAAGGGTAAAACCCTTTTGAACGTTTTTCAGCATGATTTGAATCTCCTAGAGTTAGAGTCGATCAGTTTGAGTTCGACGCTTAACCTAGAGCGAGGGTCATGCCAACTGAGGGTGATTGGCATTTTGGGCCGATCAGTGGTGCCTATTGGAACCTGGCCGGTGGCGAATCGGGGATCGCGCGGTATTGCCACCTCAAGCTGTGAACAAGGTCACACCAGGGCGGCCGGGGCCTCATTTCAGCCAGAGTCAGTATGTGACGCTGCCGGTCACCTGTTGCCGATTAATGTTGCGTGGCCGCGACATTCAAATGCCAGCGGCAGACTGGGATTGGTCCGTAACCCATGCCGAGCGCCGCCTAAAACTTAATAATGTCGCCGCCTTCCAACAGTCGCGGTGCAAATCGTCCAGCCCAAGCGCTGATCTCGCGCGCAATCAAATCTCGATCGGAGGGCTTCAAGTGAGTGATCAGGATCTGCACGTCGCGTTGCAGCTTGGCCAGTTCCCGGGCCAACTGAATCGGAAACAAATGCTTGGCGGTCACGGCCAGATACGACGCGTACATGCCGTAAGCCAGTGCGCACAGTTGCAGCACGACAATAAACGCCAGATCAAATGCCAGGCTTTGCTTGCGTCGATCGAACACTACGAAGGTCAGTAAGGGACCCAGGATCAGGTCTACCGAGACAATCAGGATCAGCAACTGCGTGCCGCCGGCTGCGAACAGCAGTGCGCCGGGATACCAACTGGCAACCAGCAAAGCGGTGCTGGCGCATACGACCAGCAGCGAAAGGATCAAATGCAGCGCCGAGGCCTTTAGTCGTGGCACATACCAGGAATGATTCAACGACGACTCGAGCGCCACTTTTACGTTTACCAAATCGCCGTTGACACTTCGGGTGTCGAGGTTGGAGTCAGCCATGATTTTTGAGGTGAATCATCGTGGAGGCGGAATGCGCAAAGGGTGCCTGATGGCACCGTTTGTTCTTTCAGATCAGCCTAGGGCTGAGTCGAGACTACTTGCAGATTGCCGGACGATAACGAACTGGCAAGGTCGTACCAGCGCCGTTACAGGTAATGTCGTAGGTGCCTTCTTTGCCCACCGCAGTACCCGGTGTGACCACATACTGAAGCAGCGTACCGGCGGCTTGTGAAGTCTTGGTGCCCAAAGTGGCAGTGACGGTCGCAGCCGCCGTCAAGGTAGCACCCGGAGCGTAAACCATTGCCGACAAGTTATCGGTGCTGGTCGGCGTTTTCATGGGCGCTTGGGCCACGGTAGGCCAGCCACCGTTTGAGGTGTGGAATTCGGCGATACCGTCGGAAGCGTTACGGGCAAAGCCGACCGCTTCCGTGACACGAGCTCGTACCGTGTAATCCTGGTAAGCAGGTATTGCAACAGCGGCCAAGATACCGATAATCGCAACAACGATCATCAACTCGATAAGGGTGAAACCCTTTTGAACGTTTTTCAGCATGATTTGAATCTCCTAGAGTTAGAGTCGATCAGTTGGAGTTCGACGCTTAACCTATAGCGAGGGTCATGCCAACTGAGGATGATTGGCGTTTTGGACCGATCAGTGGTGGAGATCCGAACACCGTCGGTGGCGAATCGGGGTTCGCGCGGTATTGCCGTGTCAAGGTGTGAACTAGGTCACACCCGCCCAGCGCGGGCGGCAATTCAGACTCAGTCAGTATGTGACGCTGCAGGTCACCTGTTGCCGATTAATGTTGTGTGGCCGCGACACTCACAAGCCAGACACAGCCTCGGCCCGAACCGCCGCTGGCCCCGACCCCGACCCCGGCAGGCTGTTAAAACTCGATGACGTCGCCGCCTTCCAACAGTCGCGGCGCAAATCGTCCGGCCCAGGCGTTGATCTCGCGCGCAATCAAATCCCGATCGGAGGGCTTTAAGTGGGTGATCAGGATCTGCGCGTCGCGTTGTAGCTTGCCCAGTTCCTGGGCCAACTGAATCGGAAACAAATGTTTGGCGGTCATCGCCAGATCCTGCTCGCGATTCGAAAAGGCGTTCTCGATGATCAGGTAACGCAGGTTCTGGATGCCATTGACCTGGCGCCAGAATTCGTCATTCGGGCCCGTGTCGCCGGAAAACACCAGGCTCGCCTGTGGCGTGGTCAGTTGGTAACCGAGCGCCGGCACGGTGTGACTGGCCGGCAGGCTGCGAAAGATGCGCCCGCCCAAGTCAATCACGCTGCCCTGGCCGAGCGGCTCGAATTTCATCCAAGGCCGATCGTAATGCGGAATCTCGGTAAAGTCAGGCCAGATAACCCAATTAAAAATGTGCGTTTTCAGCGCTTCAATCGTTTCCGACAAGGCATGTACGATCAAGGGCTTGTTGCGCAAGGCACCGACCGAATCAATCATCAGCGGCAAAGCGGCAATATGATCGAGGTGCGAATGGGTCAGGAATACGTGATCAATCTTCGCCAACTCTTCGACACTCAAATCTTCAACACCAGTGCCGGCATCGAGCAAAATGTCGTCGTCAATCAGGAACGAAGTGGTACGGGCCCGGGCGCCTATGCCGCCACTGCAGCCGAGTACACGAAGTTTCATGCGTCCAGCGTACGGGGCGCGCGCGCGTCGATCTCGTGCGGCTTGGCCTCTGCAGGATCAGATTTGGTCATTAACGGGCGTTTGACTGACAACATGGTCGGAATAAAAATTCGGGTTGATTCGGAGCGACCGGCTACCGTCACCTGTGCCAGTTCCGAAAACGACTGCCGCCTGACCTGCCTGGCGGTCGCCTCACCGACAATGATCGGCGTATTGAACTGTTTGGTCAACGCCTCAAGCCGTGAGGCGAGATTCACCGCATCCCCAAGCACCGTGTAGGCGCGCCGCAGCTTCGAACCCATGTCACCGACGCGCGCCACACCGGTATTAATGCCGATGCCGATCGACAGCGTTGGCCAGCCTTTTTGGCTACCCAATTTATTGAGCTTGGCGACCTCGGCAATCATCGCCATGGCGGCGGCCACCGCATTGTCGGCATGATGCTCATCGGGCATCGGTGCACCCCAGAACGCCATCACCGCGTCGCCAATATATTTGTCTACCGTACCCTGATGCTGGTAAATGCACTCGGTCATCGCAGTTAGAAACTCGTTGATGAATTCGCGCAACTGCGCCGGCTCCATCGATTCGGAGATTCGCGTGAAGCCGCGAATATCAGCGAACAGGATCGTCAATTCGCGGTTCTCGGAGATCATCGTTCCGAAGCGGGTCGGATCTCGAGTCATCCGCTCGACCACCTCCGGCGATACATACTCGCCGAACAGATCAGCCACCGCGCGACGGGCACGCCCCTCTATGATGTAGCCAAGCGCCAGTTTGGCACCGGTCTACAGGAACACCTGCGCCACTGCG
>JANORY010000349.1:0-1622 GCA_031415535.1 Burkholderiales bacterium
CTGAATGCTGCCGCCAGAAATGCCGGTTGGGGCAAAAAACTGCCGGCCGGAGTTCATCGCGGCATTGCCCAGTTCATGGGTTATGGCAGCTACTCGGCAGCGGTCGCGGAAGTCTCGATAACCGCTGAAGGCAAGGTCAAGGTACACCGCATGGTGCTGGCGCTGAACTGCGGTCATGCGGTGAATCCGCAGCAGATCGAGGCACAGGTAGAGGGCTCGGTGGTATACGGTTTGTCAGCAACCTTCTATGGCGAGAATACCGTCAAGGAGGGGCGTATGGTGGAAAGTAACTTCCACCAGTATCCGTTGCTGAAGATTGCTGAAATGCCGAAAGTCGAAACGGTTATTGTGCCGAGCTTCGATTTCTGGGGCGGGGTTGGCGAACCGACGATCTGTGTGGTGGCGCCGGCGGTCATGAACGCGATTTATGCAGCGACTGGCAAACCGGTGCGTACCTTGCCGCTGAAGAATCTCGGTCTGGCTTGAGGATTTCGGTCGCGGTATCTGCCCACAGGTATTGCCAGAGGTACAGCTGGACCCAAACGCAAAGAGACTCAGGGCTTGATGTAGGCAAAACCTTGCGTCTGCAGCTTCGCCAGCCGCACCACCCCTGATGGGGTGTAATCAGCTTCCTGAATAAACTGTTCTTTTTTCAAGTTGCGGTTCTTCAGCGTGATCTCGCAGACTTCGAAACGCACGCCACGATTGCGCAGGCCTGCGATCAGGCCAATGAAGGGCTTGTCAGTTCGATCTTTGGCGCCTTCCATCAGAAAATCGACGCCTTGGGCGTGGGTCACTACGGTAATTTGCGCGCTCGGATCGGTGTCCAGATGGTTGCCAATATTGCGCAAGGCGCCGAGTGCCTGGGTCGCGGTGTCGTTGACGTGATAGACAACTTTATCCTGGGCAAGTACGGGAAAACTCAGCGACGACAACAGCGCAATTGCGGCAAGCCAACGAATCATATTTTTCTCCGATATCGGTTTCAAGCATACTCGCAAACTTGTACCAAACCAATTTCGAGACAGGGGCCGACTACGACGACTTGTGCCGTCAGTCGACGGCTGATTCCGGCTAAAGACTGGTTATTGGGCGACGATCTTGACCAGCCGTCCCACTTGAAGCTCACCCTGTGGGTAGATGCCGTTGACCAGTCGCAACTCCTGCTCTGCGTAACGCCCGAGCGGAGTGCCACGCGCCAGGGTGCTGATGTTTTGGCCGGCAGGCAGCGGCACCGCACGAATCTGATACGGCTTGGCCAATTGACGATCATTGGCGGTTAATGGATGAAAACTGGTCACCACGGCGCGCACGTCGCTGGCGGCGGCATTGCGTGCCTCGATGCTTTTGAACATTGAGCGAAACATGAACTTCTGCTGGTTGTGGCTGACGATGGCCAACTCCAGCGGCACGGCTTTACCATCCTCACTAATCGCCCGCCCGACAAAGTAGGTTGTTGCCAGGCCATTGATCTGGGTTTTATCCGCCTTGCCAGATTCCGGTTTGAAGATCTTCTTGATGATTTCTTCGTCGGTCGCGCCGGCGCCGGTAACCAGCGCCATCGCAACACCCACCGTACTTTCATTGTTGATCGCCAGTACGGTGTCGGCACTGTTGCGCAG
>JANORY010000350.1:0-1171 GCA_031415535.1 Burkholderiales bacterium
GTAGACGCCGTCGATCATTTCCTTGATGTCTTTGATAACGCCGCGCGGCACAATTCCGTTGGCCTCGTTGAACAAGTGTTGTTTGATTCGCCGCCGTGCGGTTTCGTCCATTGCTTTACGAATCGAATCGGTGATCCGGTCCGCATAAAGAATTGCGGTGCCATTCAAATTGCGCGCCGCCCGGCCGATGGTCTGAATCAGGCTACGTTCGGATCGCAAAAAACCTTCCTTGTCGGCATCGAGAATCGCAACCAGCGAAACCTCGGGAATATCGAGGCCTTCACGCAATAGGTTAATGCCGACCAGTACGTCAAACACACCCAGGCGAAGATCGCGGATGATCTCGACCCGCTCGACGGTTTCAATATCGGAATGCAAGTAGCGCACCCGGACACCGTGCTCGGCAAGGAAATCAGTCAGGTCCTCCGACATGCGTTTGGTGAGCGTCGTAACCAGCACCCGTTCCTGACGCGCCACTCTGAGGTGAATCTCGGAAAGTACGTCATCAACCTGGGTCGAGGCTGGCCGAACCGTTACTTCGGGGTCAATCAACCCGGTCGGACGCGCAACCTGCTCGACAACCTGACCAGCGTGCGCGGCTTCATAATTCGAGGGCGTCGCTGACACAAAAATGCACTGCCGCAACTTGCCTTCGAATTCTTCAAACTTCAAGGGCCGGTTATCCAGTGCCGACGGCAGTCGAAAACCGAATTGAACCAGCGTCTCTTTGCGCGAGCGATCACCCCGGTACATACCGTTCAGTTGACCAATCGTGACGTGGCTCTCATCGATGATCATCAGCGCGTCATCGGGCATATAGTCAACCAGCGTCGGCGGCGGGTCGCCCGGATTGGCACCGGACATATGCCGAGTGTAATTTTCAATGCCCTTGCAGAAACCCAGCTCGGACAGCATTTCGATATCGAAGCGGGTGCGTTGTTCAAGACGCTGTGCCTCGACCAGTTTGCCTTGATCGTAGAAAAACTTCAGTCGATCAGCCAACTCGAGCTTGATGGTCTCAATCGCACGCATGACGGTCTCACGCGGCGTTACATAGTGCGACGACGGATAAACGGTGAACCGGGGAATCTTCTGTCGAACCCGACCGGTCAAGGGATCAAATAATTGGATGCTGTCGATCTCATCGTCGAACAATTCGATGCGCACCGCC
>JANORY010000351.1:0-9106 GCA_031415535.1 Burkholderiales bacterium
AGCGCGCCCAGCAGTCCGAACACAAACATCCGCGCGATTGGCCGCTGCACAGCTATCTGATTGCCCGCTTGCATGAGTACAAGAGCGAGCAGATCACACCGAAACTTCTGCCCGAGAAAATTCGCCTGATGAGTGCACTCAGTGACGCCGAAGACGAAGCCAGCGCCAACCGTGATCCTGCCAGAGTTGCCGCCTGGCGCGCGGCGTTCGCCGGCACCTTTCGGGAATCACTGCAACTCTTGCGCGCGGCGAAAACGCCGGTATTGCTCATACCGCGGGTTCAAGTGCTCGGTGCCGCCCACGCTATTTCGTTTGCTGACAGCGGTTTGCGTCAGTTGCTCGCTGGAGCATTGGGCCCGAATACCTACTGGCTGGATCCGGCACAGTTGTTCGGTCAGCATCCCGATCCGGAACTGTTCGCCAAAGATCGGGTTCACTGGCATCCGCCGGCACATCGGATCGCGGCCAGTGTGATGGCCGACTGGTTGTCCGGCGGAATCGACGCTGCCTTGGCCGCAGACACTGCCGGCTTGGGGCTGGCGGCGGCGCTGCGTAACGCGAAATCGCAATAGTTATGACGCAGGGATGCTTACCGGATCCATACCATACCGGCGCTTGATGGCATTGGCCTCTGAACCGTTCATGAACCGCAACAACTCGCGAATTGCCTCCAGGTTGTGTGCTTTGATCGTCGCAGCCGCAGTGAAGCTGGTCATCATTTGCAGCGCTGCGGGTAGCGCGCCAATCAGCTCAATGCCTGGTGCATTGATCAACTCGCTGATTTGTTGGAATCCGAGCGCTACGTCGCCGTTGGCAAGCAGCGTGGCAACCGGTACTCCGGCCGGTGCCTGAACAATCCGCTGCTTGACGCATTCATAAATACCTAGAGACTCGAACATCTTCAAGATATAGGTGCCGCTGGGGCCAGTCGAGTAGCCGAGCGATCGGGCCGCCAGCACACAGTCTGTTAGCGCCGATACCGAGCTGATGTCGGTTCGGGGCGCACCTGCTTTGACGGCCACACCAATCCCCGAATTGGCCAGATCAGTCCGGGTATCGGCCCGCAACAAACCTTGCGCGATTAATTGATCGATCGACGCCGCTGCCAGGACGATCAGATCGCCTGCGCTGGTCGCGCCCGACCCACCAGACGCACCAGACGCACCAACCTGACCCTCGGCCTGTACCCGCTTCATGACGTCAACGCCGCCGGCGCTTTTGGCCGTGACCCGCCAGCTCGATTGACGCGCAAACACGCCAAGTATTTCGTTCAAGGATTCGCGCATCGCCATTGACGAGAGCACCTGAATGTCGGTGGGTTCCTGCGTTGTGGTCATATGAGTCGCTCCAGGGGTCTTTGCTGCTTTTGGGGGGTCGCGGCCTGGGGTCGCTGTAGCATCACGGGCATTCCGGCCCTAAAATGCATTTGATCGGGAGTTTGTCCATGAGTCTGTATCAGGTGCAGAAATTTCTGTTTCATTTGAACCGCGAACCAGCCGTGCAGCGCCGCTTCAGTGAAGCACGCGCCAGCCTGGTTGATGACTATATTCTGACAGACGAAGAGCGCGCCGCCATTCTGGATGGTGATATCGGAAAACTCTATGTGTTGGGTGCCAATGGTCAGTTGCTAATGCACTACGCGGCGCATCTGGGCATGCCGTGGGGGCAGTATCTGGAATCGATGCGCGAAGGGGTGCGCCGTTTCGGGCCGGTGCGTGCCGGCATTTACGCAATGACGACCTCGACTGACGAGAAAGTCGCCGGACTATGAGGTTGTGCCCATGAGCCTGGTATTCGCCGGCATTTGCAGTCATGCGCCCGGAATCACGGGCCGGGCAGCGCTTGCTGATCCCGTGTTGAAGGACGCGCTGCATGCCGCCTTCTACGCAATGGGCGAGGAGATACGCGCCACCGAACCGGACGCCCTGATTGTCGTCGCCGCCGAACATTTCGCGAATTTCTTCATGAACAACATGCCGGCGTTTGCCATCGGCATGGCCGATCGCTATGAAGGCCCAATTGAAGATCCGACCTGGTTGGGGATCGCGCGCACCCAGGTGCCGGGCGATGCTGCGCTGTCCGAATACCTGATTCGCCACATCATGCACGACGTCGATCTGGCCTACGCCGAGGAATGGAAGTTCGATCACGGCATCATGGTGCCACTGCACTTTCTGACACCCCTCTACGACCTGCCGATTGTGCCGGTCAACATCAACTGTCAGGGGCCGCCGTTGACACCGTTGGCGCGCGCCTGGGCCTTTGGCTCAGCATTGCGACGCGCCTGTGACGCCTCGCCTAAACGGCTGGCACTGGTTGGCACCGGCGGTATTTCACATTGGCCGGCGACGCCGGACTCCGGCAAGATCAACGAAGCCTGGGACCGTCAATTTCTGGATCGCTGGTGCAGAAATGATAAGGCCGCGCTGCTTGGCTACAGCGACGAGGCAACCTACCGGGAGGCGGGCCAAGGCGGCTTCGAAATCCGCAACTTTATTGCGGTAGCGGCCGCTGCCGCCGGCGCGGGCACCGTTCGTCATTACCAACCCATTCCGATTTTCTCGGTTGGCTGTACAGTGGCGGTTATGAACTTAAAGCCGCACGTTGAATAAGCCGATTTCGAAACCCGTCTTGCCGCATCCGCTCGATCACGCGCCAAAGGTTGCCGATCAGCGGCATGTTCGCGACTGCCTGAGCATGTTTGCCACCGGCGTGACCGTGGTCACCACGATCAATGACGATCATCAGAATATCGGCCTGACCGCCAGCAGCTTTAACACGCTGTCGCTTGATCCTCCGTTGGTGCTGTGGAGCCTCGGCTTGAACTCGAGCAGTCTGGCGGTATTCAGGCTGGCCCGCTATTTTGCGGTTAACGTGCTTGAGTCACATCAACTCGGTTTGGCTCGGCAGTTCTCGCAACGCCGACCCGACCGGTTTGCCAATGTGCCGCTGCATCGCGGACTGCATCAGATGCCATTGCTTGATGGTGCGCTGGCTTGGTTCGAGTGTGAAACCCGCTCGACCCATGAATTTGGCGATCACGTATTGTTTATCGGCGAGGTTATGCGCTGCGCCCGGGTAGAGGGCTCACCGCTGCTGTTTCGCAAGGGCGAGTTTGCGATCAGCCAGACCTTTGACGATGACGCCTTGGCGGCGAGTTTGCAACTACGTACCGGAAGCGCCAGCGGCTCATAGGTTTTTGGCTTGCCTTAATAAAGTTTCAGCAAGTTTTAATAATCTCCGGTTTTTTGATCCTGTCGCTTGCATGCTGGTGAAAGCTGGCAGATACTGGCCACTATCGCGGATCCACCAAGTTAACCGGTTACCTGATAAGTTGCGAATTAAGACTTGCAATTTTTTACTCAGTTTGCGGCTATTTGGAGTGATCTGGCGAGAAGTGTTTCACTAGTTGTCTCCGTTAAGGGCGAGTTCAAACTCGCCTTTTTTTTAGCCCGGTGCAAACCGCGACGCCCAGTGCCGGGCGATATCGATTCGCCGGCACACCCAGACTCGATCATGTTGTTCGAGGTAGTCCAAAAACCGCTGTAACGCGCGCAGTCTGCCCGGTCGGCCGAGCAGTCGGCAATGCATACCAATCGACATCATTTTCGGTGTCTCGCTGCCTTCCTGGTACAAGACATCGAAGCTGTCCTTCAGGTACTGAAAGAAATGATCGCTGGTGTTAAAGCCTTGCGGCGCGGCGAAGCGCATATCGTTGCTGTCGAGTGTGTACGGCACGATCAAGTGCGGTACGACCGATGCGTCGCTGCGAACCACTCGAGTGTAGAACGGCAGATCGTCGCCGTAATAATCGCTGTCATACTCAAATCCGCCCTGGTCGAGCAGCAGACGACGGGTGTTCGGGCTGTCGCGCCCGGTGTACCAGCCGAGCGGCCAGGCGTCCTCGGTCATCCGGCGGATGATCTCGGTGGCGCGGCGCATATGCTCACGCTCGATCGCCTCAGGTATCTGCTGGTAATGAATCCAGCGCCAGCCATGGCAAGCGATTTCGTGGCCGAGTTCGCAGAGCGCCTGGGTTAATTCAAGATGTCGCTCGAGCGCCATCGATACGCCGAATACGGTCAGTGGCAGACGGCGTTTTTCGAACTCGCGCAGAATTCGCCAGACGCCAACGCGCGAGCCGTATTCGTAAATTGATTCCATCGACAGGTGCCGGTCTGGGAACGTAGCGGCACCAATAATCTCCGACAGAAACTGTTCGGATCCGGCGTCGCCGTGCAATACCGAGTTCTCCGCGCCTTCTTCGTAGTTGAGTACAAACTGGACCGCGATTCGCGCCTGATTCGGCCAGTTCGCCTGTGGCACCTTGCGGCCATAGCCGATCAGATCGCGCGGATAATTCGCGGCACTGTTTGAAGTATTTTCGGAATTCATGGAACGCTTGTCCTGACGTCGGTTGGTGACTGATTTTCACATGCAATTGCAAGCGAGCTGTCCGGATCAAAAATCGCCACACAGTTTAATGTCCGAAAACGGCGAGTAAGTTACCGCCTGCGAGCCGATAATGCGGACATGGCTGCTACCAAAGATATGACTTCGATTAATTCGCCGGCGCTCGACGGCGATACCTGCTACCGGGCGATGCTGGCTCATGACGGCCGCTTTGATGGCCGTTTTTTTGTCGCGGTCTCATCGACCCGAATCTATTGTCGGCCAATCTGCCGGGTGCGAATGCCGAAACGTGAGAACTGCACGTTCCATCGCAGCGCTGCTGCGGCCGAATCATTCGGTTATCGACCCTGCCTGAAATGTCGGCCGGAACTGGCACCCGGCTGGGCGGCGACCGAAGCCGGCAATCGGTTGGCGCAGCGCGCCGCGTTCAGCATGGACAGCGGCGAATTCGATCAGTCGTCATTGCGCGAGCTGGCCGGCAAGCTGGGTGCGACCGATCGGCATCTGCGGCGGGTGTTCAATGAGCATTTCGGCGTATCGCCGATTCAATACGCGCAAACCCATCGGATGCTTCTGGCCAAGCAGTTGTTGACCGATACCCGACTCGACGTCACTGAAATCGCCTTCGCTGCCGGGTTTCGCAGCCTGCGACGTTTTAACGCGCTGTTTAAGGGCCGTTATCGCCTGACCCCGAGCCAATTGCGCCGCGAGGGTCGGCCAATGGCCAGCGACCGCCTGAGCTTCCGGCTTGCCTATCGGGCACCGCTTGACTGGAGCCATTTATTGAGCTTTTTAAAGACTCGGGCGGTCGAATCGGTTGAGGTGGTTGAAGCTGATCAATATGCACGAACGGTTCAGTTTCCAGTCCAAGGCTGGCTGGTGGCGCGTCCGGTCAAAGACCGCAGCCTGATCGAAGTAGAACTATCGGTCAGCCTGGCCGCGCATGTTTCGACTGTGTTGCGGCGCTTGCGCCATCTGTTCGATCTGGATTGCAGCCCCGATCTGGTGGCACAGGCACTCGGCACGCTGGGGCAGGCTAACCCCGGCATCCGTTTGCCGGGTGCCTGGGATGGATTCGAGCTGGCGGTTCGAGCGGTACTGGGGCAACAAATCACGGTCAAGGCTGCGCGCACCCTGGCCGGCCGGTTTGCGAAACGATTTGGTGATCCGTTGACGATCGACACCCCGATCGCCGGCCTGGGCGCATTGTTCCCAACCGCGAAACGGATTGCCGATTGCACGGTCGCCGACATTGCCGAACTGGGCATTATCAGTAGCCGTGCCCGCAGCCTGATTGCCTTGGCGCAGGCAATCGATCAAGGCAAGCTGCTGTTGGCACCCGGTGCCGATGTCGAGTCAAGCTTGGCACAGTTGCTGAGCTTGCCGGGCATTGGAGATTGGACCGCTCAATACATTGCGATGCGCGCACTCGCCTGGCCGGATGCGTTTCCAGCCAGCGATCTGGTGGTAATGAAAGCGTTGTCGGTTAGCCGACCCAAACAAGCCGAAGCGATCGCCGAGGCCTGGCGGCCCTGGCGCGCTTATTCAGTCATCCATTTATGGAATCAAGCCCTATGAACATTTCCTTTGCTCGTTTTCAGACTCGCCTTGGCCCGGCTTTAATCGCCTGCGCCGGGCCGCAGATTACCGGCTTCTACTTTGAAGGCCAGAAACACTTCGACGGCCCGAAGCCGGAGTGGCAACATGACGAATCTGCGCCCGCGCTGCTGGCATTGCGGCATCAGTATCAGGAATATGAATCCGGCGAGCGCCAACAGTTCGAGCTTCCGGTCAAGTTCGACGGCACCGAATTTCAGCAGCGTGTCTGGCAGGCCTTGCTCGAGATCGAGTTCGGACACACCAAAAGCTACGGTGAGTTAGCCCAGGCGATCGGCGCTGCCAGGGCGGTCCGTGCGGTCGGTGCGGCGGTTGGGCGTAACCCCATCTCAGTGATCGTACCGTGTCACCGGGTGCTCGGTGCTGGTGGTGCGCTGACCGGTTACGCCGGCGGACTCGATCGTAAACAATCCTTGTTGCAGCTTGAGGGAGTCCTTGCTTGACGGTTACGGTGGCAGCCGAAGCGTTTTTATTGGCAGCACTGTGGGGCGCGTCCTTTCTGTTTATGCGCGTCGGCGTCACCGAGTTTGGCGCGGCACCACTCATGGCGGTACGGGTTGGCGTAGCAGCGTTATGTCTGCTACCTCTGCTGATGCTCAGGCGTGGGCTGCCGAACTTGAAAAGGCATGGCTTGGCGCTTGGAATCGTCGGTGTGACGAACTCGGCGATCCCGTTTACCTTGCTGACCTTTTCGACGCTGTATCTGAGTGCTGGCTTCACCGCGATTCTGAATGCGACGGTACCGTTTTGGAGTGCTGTGATTGCTTATTTTTGGCTTGCCGAACGACTGAGCGTGCTGCGCGTATTTGGCTTGCTGGTCGGTACCCTCGGCGTTGCGGTCCTGGTCTGGGGCAAGTTAAGTTTTGAATTTGGTGGTGCTGGTTGGGCGATTCTCGCGGCGCTGGTGGCCTGTGGGTTTTACGGATTCGGTGCCAATTTCGCACGACGTAATCTGAGCGGAGTCGATTCACTGACGATTGCGACCGGCAGCATGTTGGGTGCCTGTCTTGTAATGTTTCCAATGGCGCTCTGGTTCTGGCCAAGCCATGCACTCAGCGCGAAGGCGTGGTTCTTGGCGCTTGTCATGGGTGTTGCCTGTACGGCATTGGCCTACATCCTGTACTTTAGATTGATCGCTCAGTTGGGTGCCACTTATGCCTCCACCGTTACTTTTTTGATTCCAGCGTTTGCTATGTTGTGGGGCGCAGTGTTCCTGGATGAGTCGATCAGCCTTGAGATGCTAGCCGGAACCGCGCTTATTTTGCTGGGAACCAGCCTCAGCCTGGGACTCATCGGACATCACAAACGCGCTTGAGAGCGGCTGCCGAATTACGGCTGCGTGTAGGCGTGAATTTGTTAAAGTACGGGCTGATACTGGTACCCATTCTGGAGTGACACCTTTATGTTGATCGGAACTTTCGCCCGTCTTGTTGCGACTTTGCTGCTACTGTTGAGTCTGCAGGCTTGTGGCACCCTATACGCAACGACGCCGAATCCCCGTACTGAGGAAGTCATGTTGCTGGGCTACGATCCGGTTGCTTACTTCACCCAGGGAAAACCGGTTCGCGGCCGTAATGACATCACCGTGATGTTGCCTAAGCGCACCTATTATTTCGCCAGTTGGGAAAACAAGCGCCTGTTTCTGAAGGACTCAGCGAAGTACGAACCGCAGTATGGCGGCTTCTGTGCGAGCGGCGCGGCCTACGCCATCAAATTGGGCAGTGATCCCAGCGAGTGGGAAATTGTTAACGGCCGCTTGTTTATTTTCGGCGACATTTTGGGCCATGAAATGTGGAAGCTCGATGCCACCAAAAACATTGAGCGCGGCGACCAGTATTGGCCGCAAGCCAGCAAGGTTGGCTGGCGCCAGCAGTCATTGACCCGCTATATTCGTAAGGTTGAGCATTATCAGAGCGGCCCGCAACTGATGAGCCAATGGCAGGCCCGCAATCCGGGCAAAGAGCTTAAATACAACCCGGGCACTATGTACGTGAATCTGGTGCCGAAGCTGCCCGGCTGGCGCGCCGCCGAAGGGTTTGGCCAGCCGAAGCTCGGTTATCCGGATTAGATGTCTAACGGGCCTGCGCGCAGTTGCGACAGGCGTCGAGGCTTACGCTGCCAGTCGCATACCGCTGGCGGCGTCAAACAAATGCGCCCGGCCCAAGTCGGCTTGCAGCAGGATTGGGTCACCGGCGCGGGCGCTAAGCCGATCACGCAACATGACGATGACATTGTTGTTGCCGAGTTTGCAGCTCACTTGAGTATCGGCACCGGTTGGTTCGACCACTTCAACCTGGGCGCGCAGCGTGGCGTGACCGTCGCCGACCGACAGATGTTCGGGTCGCACGCCGAGCAGCACTTTCTGGCCGTTACTGGCGCGCGAATGCAAGGGTGTTGGAATGCTCGCATCGCCGCCGAGTTCGACCCGGCCGTTTTGAACCATACCTTCAATTAGATTCATCGCCGGCGAGCCGATGAAGCCAGCGACAAAAGTGTTCGCAGGGGTATCGTAAAGATCCAGTGGTGTGCCCATCTGCTCAACCCGGCCGTCGCGCATGACTACAATTTTGTCGGCCATGGTCATCGCCTCGATCTGGTCATGAGTCACGTAAACCGCAGTGGTTTTAAGCCGCTGGTGCAGCGCCTTGATTTCGGTGCGCATCTGCACGCGCAGTTTTGCGTCGAGATTAGACAGGGGTTCGTCGAATAGAAAAACCTGCGGCTTGCGCACAATGGCGCGGCCCATCGCCACCCGCTGCCGTTGACCGCCGGAGAGCTGTCGCGGGTAACGATCCAGGTAAGGCCCCAGACCCAGAATGTTGGCGGCGTCATTGACCCGTTGATCGATCTCGGCGGTCGGCCGCTTGGCCAGCATCAGTGAAAACGCCATGTTCTCGCGCACTTTCATGTGCGGGTAAAGCGCATAGTTCTGAAAAACCATGGCGATGTCGCGCTCTTTGGGCTGGACATCGTTGACGACCCGGCTGCCAATTTTGATCGTACCGGCGCTGATTTCCTCGAGGCCGGCGACCATCCGCAACAAGGTCGATTTGCCACAGCCAGAGGGGCCCACCAG
>JANORY010000352.1:0-2427 GCA_031415535.1 Burkholderiales bacterium
TTGCCGCCGACGATCATCACTGCGCCAACCTCGGCCACCGCCCGACCGAATCCCGCCAAGATCACCGTCAGCAATGAAAACCGCGTGTCCCAAAGCAATGTAAAGGCAGCGCGCGAAGGCGACGCACCGAGCGAATGCAGTTGCTCCTCGTACTCGCGCCAGGCGTCGGCCAGCAACTGATAGGTCAAGGCAGCAATGATCGGAACAATCAAAATCGTTTGCGCAATGATCATTGCCGTCGGCGTGAACAGCAATCCGTAGGCACCCAATGGCCCGGAGCGCGACAGCAGCAGGTAAATCAGCAGACCGACCACCACCGGTGGCAGCCCCATAAAACCATTCAGCAGTGCCGCGACAACATTTCTCCCGGGAAATGGTTTGACTGCCAGCAGCGCACCAAGCGGAAGTGCCAGCAACGAAGCCAATAAGGTCGCCGACAGACTGACGCGCAGACTCAGAAGGAGAATACCGGCGAGCTTTTCGTCAATCATGCCAATCAGCCCGAGCGCAGTCCACAGGCTGTCCGTCAGTGTATTCATCGCATAATGTTATATCGGAAGAAAAAGAGGCTTAATCAGGAGACCAAGGTGTTTATCAAAAATTGCTGGTACGTCGCTGGCTGGTCCAGTGAACTCAGCGGCGAACAATTTCTGGCCCGAACGCTGATCAATACGCCCGTCGTATTTTGGCGTAAGGCCGACGGCACTGTGGTCGCGTTCGAGGACCTGTGTTGCCATCGCGGTGCGCCGCTTTCCAAGGGCCGACGTGAGGGCGATCATGTGCGCTGCATGTATCACGGCTTGAAATTTGATGCGTCTGGTGCCTGCATTGAGATTCCTGGCCAGGCGCGCATTCCGCCCGGCATGGGCGTGCGCAGCTTCCCGGTGCACGAACAGCACAAATGGCTTTGGATCTGGATGGGAGACGCCGCCAAGGCCGACCCCGCACTGATTCCGGATACCCATTGGCTGGACGATCCGCAGTGGGCATCGCTTGAGGGTTACACCCATTACGACACCTCCTATCTATTAATCGCCGATAACCTGCTGGATCTGGCGCATCTGCCTTACGTTCATCCGGCCACTCTGGGCGGATCGGAGGACTACGCCAACAACTTACCGAAAACAGAATCGATTGATCGCGGTGTGCGCGTCACGCGATGGGCCTTGAACACCGCGCCACCGGCGTTCCTGCAGAAGGTCAAGCCGTATCCGGGTAAGGTCGACCGCTGGAATATCTACGACTTTGTGATTCCGGGCATCTTTGTCATGGACTCCGGCATGTCACCGGTCGGTACGGGCGCGCAACAGGGTGCACGGGTTGATGCGGCCGAGTTCCATGGCTGCCAGGCAATCACCCCCGAATCCGACAACTCAACCCACTATTTTTTCGCCCATCCACATAACTTCCTGATCGATCAGCCCGAGGTCACGGCCTCGATCCATCAGAGCGTCGTGGCGGGTTTCGTCGAAGATCGCGGGATGATCACCGCGCAGGCCCGAAATCTGAACTTGCGTCCGGACTTCAAGATGTCGCCGATTGGTGCCGACAATGCGCTGGGGCGATTTCGCTGGCTGGTGGAACAGCGCTTGAAGGAGGAAGCACAGGCGGCGGGGTAAGCTATTTTTATGGTTATTGACACCATAAATTTAGTATTATCAAATAGTCTCAATGAAAGCAGCCCTCATATTTCGAGACAAGACGCTACTGCCGGATGGCGCGATTGTGGAAATAGTCATTTGGCAACTGCCGGAGAGGGAACTTGCAGACCGGCACAGCTTAAAGTACCGACTTTACTTTGGCCGAAACGGTGAGCGAATCGTAGGCTATGACAACGAACGCGGGAAAGGCGACCACCGCCATTTTCGTGGAGCAGAAACCAAGTATCTGTTCACCAGCGTAAATCAATTGATGTCTGATTTTCTGGCAGATATCAAGCAAGTAAGGAGCGAAGAATGAATAGTCGCGAATCGAAGAGTGCGTCACGTAAGCCGGCAAGCCTTAACGTACATTTGGGTACGCTAGAAGAGATGGGCGCTCGATTCATCGATGCTTGGAATCGAGCTGAGCGCGGCGAATCGGTCGACGAGAGCCATGTCACCTTTCTCGACATCGAAACCTTAGTCGGCACATTGTCGACACGTCGAATCGAGTTGCTTCGGAACGTTCGCCAACACGGAGGCTACCCGAGCATTCGCGCAATTGCCGACTCCCTTGAACGCGACTACAAAAATGTTCACACCGATATCGCGCAACTCATCGAATGGCTGGCCGTTGAGCGCACTGACGATGGGCGCGTTTTCGTGCCGTGGACAGAGATTTTGGTGGATATGAAATTGCCGACCGGGTTGGCCGCATGACACTCCGGGGCGACTCCGTTGTTCTCAGTGAAAAAACAAATAAGCCACCCAAACCGCAGCAATCACC